>JAVBLB010000170.1:0-30416 GCA_031553735.1 Candidatus Adiutrix sp. | reverse complement strand
CGGTGGCCCCCCCCCCCCCCCCCGACCTTCCCCCCCCCCCCCTCACCGTACGGCCGCCGACAATACCATCTTATACCAATTCTCCATCAGAATTGCTTTTATTGCGTCAGCCAAGACAACCAGGCCGGGCGGGCCGGTAATACTTCGGAGGGCGGCCGCGTGGGCCCCGACCGCGTCGCCGACGTGAGATATCGAATGCTGAGGCCGTTGCCGGCGGCGCGGTTGGGCAGCGGCCAACCGCAGAAGTTTTACCGGCCCGCCTCACCGTACGGCCGCCGACAACACCATCTTATACCAATCAGTTGCGCTCGGTCTTGCCATCGGGCTCGACCTTGAGAAAGGTGCCCCGGTTCAATTCATCAAACGCTTGATCCAGCTCTTCGCGGGTGTTCATGACGATGGGGCCGCCCCAGGCCACCGGCTCCCGCAGGGGAGGGGCCTGGCAGAGCACGAAGCGCAGCCCCCGCTCCCCGGCCCGGATCTCGATTTCATCACCAGGGGCGAAAAGCGCGGCGTGCTTGGCCGATACCACCCGGCCCTGGTCGTCGAACTCGCCGTCGCCTTCCAGGATATAGGCATAGACAGTGGCCTCGGGATCGGCCGCGAAATGCCAGGCCGCCCGCTCCGCCACGGTCACGTCGATGAAGAGGGCCGGCACGTGTTCGGGGGTCAGGGCCCCGGCCGTGCCCTGATAGTTCCCGCCGATGATCCGCACCCGGGTGCCCCCGTTTTCCACCACCGGCACCTGGCCGCCCTCGGCCCCGTGATAGCGGGGTTCGGTCATTTTTTGTTCGCGGGGCAGGTTGAGCCAGAACTGAAGCCCCAGCATGCGCGGCGAAGGCTGGGGCATTTCCTGATGAATGATGCCGCTGCCGGCGGTCATCCACTGGCAGCCGCCGCTTTCGATGCGGCCCTCGTGACCCAGACTGTCGCCGTGCTCGATGAGCCCCTCCACCAGGTACGTGATGGTCTCGATGCCCCGGTGGGGATGCCAGGGAAAGCCCCGGATGTAGTCCTCGGGATCGACGGAATCAAAGGCGTCGAGCATGAGAAAGGGATCGAAATCGTTGACGGTCTGGGGTCCCAGCACCCGCACCAGCTTGACGCCGGCGCCGTCCTGGGTGGCCCGCCCGGTCACGATGGCCCTGATCTGGCGTATGGTCATGTCGTCCTCCGGAAAGCCGCGCGCCGGGCGTTGAGGGAGGGAGGCAACAAGCCCCCCGCCGTCGCGGCCCGCCCGTGAGGCGACCGCGGCGGCGCAAGGCTTGTCCGGGGCCCGGAGTGCGGCGGAAGGGGGTTTTCATTCCCTCGCTCACCAGGGGCGGGAATGAAAGGGAAATCCCGGAGCCTTATGCCATCCGGGCGCGGTACTCGTCGATGGTGGCGGCCAGGCTCTGCCCGGTCCGGTCCAGAAGGGCCCGAATGGGCGGGTCGGTCCAGGGGTCCTGAAAGCCGATCTCGCGCCCGGCGGAATCTTTTTCTTCCGTGCGGTTCGGCCGGAACTTGGCCGACATGTGGGTGTCGTCGCCCATGAAGGCCAGAAGCCGCCGGCGGCCGCGGCGGCACTGGTTGGCCCGGTCCAGGGCCTCCAGCAGAAACCGGGTGTGGTGGGGGGTGGAGGGGTTCCAGACTTCCCAGCCGTCGACGTCGAGATCGGCCAGAAGGGCCGGCCAGAACTGAGGCGGGTGGGGGATGACCACGCCGCCCTGAAGGCTCCGGGCCTCTTCGATGACTTCCTCGGGGGAATGGAACTCCTCGGGCTTCAACTGGTCCTTGACCGTTTTCTTGACGGCGTTGACGAACAGAATGGCCTGCTCGGCCAGGCGCAGATGTTCCGGCCCGGTGCGGGCCAGGATGAAATCGGGCAGCAGCCGGTTCTTGAGCATCTCGTCGCGGCTTACGCCGATGATGCCGGACTCCTCGATCATGGCTCTCAGACGGATGGCGTAGAAACGGGCCATCAAGACGCCCTCCGGGCTGATGGAGCGCTTCAGGGCGCCCTGAACCGGGGGCGGGGCGTCGTCCGTCCCGGCCAGGCGATTGAGGATATCCAGCAGCTGGTGGGCGCGGTAGTTATACGTGTGATCCATCATGGCCGCGAAGGCCGAGGCCGCGGGCAGCCGGGCGGCGGAAAAGTGGATCAGGAGCTGCACCTTCAGGCCATAGCGGCGGTCGTAGACGTCGGCTTCGACCCCCGCCCAGTCGCCGAAGCGCAGAATCCGGTTGTGCTGGGTGGGGATGGCCAGATGATTCCCGGCCCGGGGGAAGGCCAGCTCCAGGCGGCGGCGGATCAGGTCCAGGGGGGCCCATTCCGGGTGCCAGTGCACGGCCAGGTATTCCCGGGCCTCCGGGGCCAGGCGGTCGGGCCGGGCGGCCAGGGCCCGTTCCTCCCCGTCGAGTTCCACCGAGGTCAGGTGGTTGAACTGACGCCAGTCCTCTTCGTCGATACCCCGCGAGGCGGCTTCGAGATTGAAGACCGGCGGCGGGGCGGAGCCGGTCTCAACCGGCGGGGCAATGGTGACGGGCATGGCACTCATTCTCCTGTCGGCGGTTTCAGGCTGATTCCCGGGCCTGGTCTTCGTAATGCCGGACAAAACCTTCCAGGGAGTTGCGCATGAAATATCTCTCCCGCCAGCGGGCCGGGGGCGGAAGGGCGTTGAGGGGGGCCAGGTTGGGGTCTTCCTGAAACAGCCGGCCGATCAGGCGGTCGAGGTGCCCCGCCGGGTCCTCATCGATTCGGCGGGCCGACTCGGGGCGCCGGACGAATTCGTCCCAAAAGGCCAGTTGGCTCCGATACAGCCGCAGGCACTCGCGGCCGGGGATCATCTCGTGGGTGTGGCCGACGTAGGCCGGGCCGTCCGGCTCCGCCAAAAGCTTCTCCAGCGTGGCCGCCAAAAGGTCGGGGAAATAGCGGGGCGGGGTGGCCGGGCGGCTGAACAGGCGGCCCCCGGAATAATAGGGGCAGCCGCCGGCCTCGCCCAGAAAGAACGTCCCGCCCAGGCGAAAACTCAAATGGTGCACCGCATGCCCCGGGGTCTCGAAAATCTCCACTCCCGGCAGCCGGGCCTCCGGATGAGGCAGAAGGCGGGCCGGATCCACGGGCTCGGGCCGGCCATACATGTCGGCCAGTTCGCCCATGACCTCCCGGGTGCCGGCCCACAGGCGCTCCGGCCGGGCCAGGTGGGCCCGGCCCTTTTCGTGCACCACGGCCAGGGTTTCCGGCCAGGCCTTGAAAATATCGGCCAGCCCGCCGGCGTGATCGAGGTGGATGTGGGTCAGCAGCACGTAATCAAGGGGGCGGCCGCCCAGGCGCTCTTTTAAGCGCCGCACCAGGGTCGGCCCGCCGCTGCCCACCCCGCAGTCGATCAGGAATGTGCGGCCCGCGTGTTCCGTCAGCCAGCCGCCGAACATATCCCCGAATTCGGGGCGGCTGGGATCGCCGTGGATAAAGTCGACCTGCATTGTTTCCCTTCCATTATGACCATATCTTTATATCATATTCCAGGGCCGGCTCAAAGCAATATAAGGTGAGGAGGCGATTCAGCCTGTTCCCGGACGACCAGACTTCGGCCAGACCGCTCTTCGGCGGCGCATTGCCCCATTCGGGGCATAGAAGCCCAGGGCTATGGTCAGAAGCGGCCGGATGCGGTATAATTGAATCCATTACGATGCGAACTTCCAACGACCGTCCACCCAAGGAGGAGCAATATGGACACCCTGGTCATCGCCTGCCGGACCATCGAAGACGAAATAAAGAAAGCCCTGCAAATAGCCAACCGCGACTACCCGGCCGTTTTCCTCAAGCCCGGCCTGGACGACGAGCCCCAGAACCTGCGGGCGGCCCTGGAGGCCGAGATGGGCCAACTGGCCGGCCCCTCCCGGGTGCTCTTGGGTTACGGCTTTTCCAACGGCGCCCTGGTCGATTTCCCGGCCGGGAAACACACCCTGGTGGCCCCCCAGGCCGAGGATGTGCTCTGTCTGATCCTGGGCTCCCAGACCCGGCGGGACGCCATCATGAAGGCCCAGCCCACCTATCTGATCACCGAAGGCTGGCTGCGGGGCGACAACATTTTCGCCGCCTTCCAGAAATCGGTGGACAAGTTCGGCCCGGACAAGGCGGCCAAGCTGCACAAATCCATGATGAGCCATTACAAGCGCTTTCTGCTGGTGGACACCGGGGTCTACGACCTGGACGCCTATCGGGGCCGCCTGGAGGAACTGGGCCGGGTGCTGGGCCTGGCGGTGGAGGAGGACCAAGGCGACCTGGGCTGGCTGGTGCGGCTGGTGAGCGGCCCCCCGTGGGGGAAGGACTTCGTGATCGCCGAGCCCGGGCAGATGCTCACCGTGGACCCCGAGGCCGGCTCCCGGGCCTGATGCATCACTCTTTCGCCGCCAGGGGTTGTTCATGATCAAAAGATACTTTCACGCCGGTCTCGCTTTCGCGCTGGGGTGCGCCCTGCTGCTTCCAGCCGGGATCGCGCCGGCGGCGGCCCCGCCCTGCGCGCGCGACGACTTCAAATCCTTCCTGGCCGCCTACTCCCGGCTTTCCAAAAAGGAGCAACTGGCGTATGTGGCCTTTCCCCTGAAGTACTCCGAATACGTCTTCGGCTCCGACGAAAAGCCCCGGGTCAGCCGGGTCGGGGCGGAGCATTTCAAAAACCACAAAAAAGTGGTTCTCAGTCCGGAGGAAATGAAAGAGAGCCCCGATTGGGTGTATGTGATCAACAAAACCGATCGGGGCTATGAACTGGGGTTGGGCATGGTTGATTCCGAAATACTTACCAGCCTTTATTTTCAATGGGATGGGCAATGCTGGCGGTTAGTCGAAGTGGAGACCTATGACTGAGGCGGCCATTGGCCGCCATCCCCGAGACCCGCCGCCGCCCGTCCCTGACGGGCGGCGGCGGTTTGTTTTCACCACTCCTCCACCGAGCCGTCGGCTTTGAAGCGGGTGGTCTCGGCCACCTCGCCGTTTTTGAAGGTAAAGACGATCCGCGAGCCGTCGGGGTGGATCTCGGCGGATTCGACGATGGCCCCGGCCTGGTCATATTTAAAAACAGTGCGGACGCCGTCGGGCTCGGATTTGGTCGATTCGACCAGCCGCCCTTCCGGGCCGTAGGTAAAGGTCTGATGCGAACCGGGCCGGCCGTCGGCTTCGAAGGCCTGGGTCGCGGATAATCGACCCTGTTCGTCGAAGGTGTTCTCGTCCCGGCCGCCATCGGCGCGCGTCGAGGTGGTGTTCGCCCCCTCCACGACCAGTTCGGAATAGTCGAAGGGATCGGCCGGGTTCCCCTTCGGGTTGTAGCCGATGATGGGAATGACCTGGGCTTTGGGCCGCCCCCCGGCCGGCGGCCTGGGCCGGTCGGGGTTGTATTGGCCCAGCACCGGGATGACCAGAACGGGCTGGTCCGGCAGGCTGGTGGCCAGGAAGAAGGCCTCCCCGTCCAGCCGGCCGCTGTATTCCGCCGGGGGCTCAAAAGAAATTTTCAAAACGGCCGTGCCCCGGGGCGGAACGACCCGGCCCCCCGGATACTCGGCTGTCAGCCGCTCCTGGCCGCTCAGGGCCCGGCTCAAGGTGACCCCGGCGTCGGTGAGGTTGTAGAGGGTCACCTCGGCCGTGACCGGCCCGGAAAAAACCCCGAAGTCGACCATCTGCGGGTGGATGTTCACGGGCCCACTCTCCGGAATGAAATCCACCGCCTCGGGTTTCGAACGCTCGGTGGCCGCCTTGACCCGGCCGTCGAGCCCGATGAGGGCCGTGGCCGCGTGCCGCCCCTGGTCGTCGTATTCATATTTCAAGCCGGCCACCTGGCCGCCGGAAGGGTCGGTCGGGCGGCCCTCGGCGTCGAAAAACCGCACTTCAGTGATGAGGTTGCGCTCGTTCCAGGTCGTTTCGCTGCGGGCGTAGCCCAGGAGCGACTCCACCGGCCGGTCGTCGACCCCGAAAAAGGCCAGGGTCCGGGGCCGGCCGAAGGTGTCCGTCTTGATGCTCAGGCGGGAAAATCCCTGGCGGCCGAGACAACGGCGGCCGTCGACGCCGTAATAGGTCACCGCCTCGGCGGCCCCCCGGTCGTCGTAATCATTGACCAGGCGGGCGTAGCCGTCCCGGTTCAGGGCCGGCTTTCCGTCCGGCCCCCAGAACGCTTCTTCCGCCAGGGCGCCGAATTCGGTGAACGTCCGCGTCACCCGGGCGTAGCCGCCGGCCCCGGCCAACGGCCGGCCCTGGCCGTCGAAAAAAGCCTCTTCGATGATCCGGCCCCGGGAGTCGAAGGTGTTGACCACTTTGTGGCCGCCCTCCGGCCCGGGACAGGGCTGTCCATCCAAGTCATAATAGGCCGTCTCCAGCGGATGGCCCCGTTGATCGTATTTCCGGTCGACGCGGGCCACGCCGCGGATATCGGCCGTCGGCCGGCCGTCCGGGCCGAAGAAAGTTTGTTCCGCCCGGTCGCCCTCATATCCCATCCGCCAGCTGGCGTAGCCCCCGGGGCTCCGCCAGGGTTGGTCCCCGGGGCCGAAATAGGCCTCCTCCACCGGCCGGCCGGCGTCATCATATTTCCAGGTCCGCTTGGCGATGCCCTCTTCGTCCGGGGCCAGGGCCCGGTCGCGATTGAGGGAGCGCCGCTCGATTTCGCGGCCCCGCTCGTCGAAGCGCCGGGAGACGATCACCCGCCGGCGATCGTCCAGCACCGGGTTCCCCCGGGCGTCGATGTTGACGATTTCCACCAGGTCGGGGCCGTCATAGGTATAGAGCCGGCCGGCCTGGCCGGTCGGGGTGGTGAAATTTTTCCCCTCGGCGTCCAGATACAACCGTTTGCGGACCCGGCCCAGTTCATCGAGGGCGAGTTCCTGGCCGTAGACCCCGTCTTGGTCCCGAGCCGGCCGGGTGCTCTCCAACTGCTTGTATTCGATCTTGGCCGGGCGCCCTTCCGCATCCCGGGTCACCCGCCAGCGCTGCACCTGGCCGCGAGTCGCCCCCGAATCACCGAAAGCGCCCCCCGCGGCCGAAGTGGTCTGGGCCGCCAGCCAGGCCTGGAGGGTCTCGTTTTCCTCGTTGGCCCGCTTGAAATCGATGGCCGTTTGACGGTCGCCGCTGAAAACCAGGCGCATCTGAAGGTTGTCGTTTCGGTCGAGGTGGCGGGCCTCCAGAAGCCGCCCGCTCTGATCTTCATACAGGAACCGCTGGTTGACCGGCCGGTCGAGAAATTCCGGGGCCGGGGCGGGGAGCCCGGCCGGGCCCAGGCGCCGCACTTCGATGAGTTTGCGGCGCTGGGACAGGAAGCGATAGTATTCGGAACGCCCGGCCGTCTCCGCTTCGGTCAGGGGGAAAATGCCCTGAGGCAAACCCCACTGATCCACATAATCGGCGAAAAAGCTCACTTTTTCCCGATGGTAATCCCAATAGTACCAGCCGCCCAGACCCAGAATCAGAGCCAGCGCCGCCGCGACGGAAAACCGGGTCAGCCGCTCCCGCCGCTGCCGGGCCTGGTCCCGGGCGATGAGGTCGTCGGGATCCAGCTCCAGCATCTTGGCGATGACTTTCAGGATGGCCCGGCGCGGCCCGTCGTGGGGCACCGAGACGCCCAGAAGCTGGGTATCCAGCCCGGCCCGGACTTCATCCAGAAGCGGAGCCGGAAAGCATTCCCGCTCCGGGTCCGGCCGGCCCTCCGCGTCCCGGGCGTTCACCTCGCCCCGGATGATGACCGGGATGATGCGGTCGTGGCGGCCCAGGCGGCGGAACTCCTCGATCTCCCGGCCGACCCACTCGGAGCGGGCGCCGCCGGGCGAGCAGATCACCAGAAGGTATTTGGATTCGGCCAGCTTCTTCCTGATCTCCTCGGTCAGCTGTCCGGGCGGGAGGTCGGTGGCGTCCCGGAACAGGGGGTGGACCTTCCGGGGCAGGCCCTCCCGCAGCCGGTGGAGCGAACTGGGCAGGCGATAGGCCTCGATGCGGTCCTGGAGTTTTTTGACGAAGGCCTCGTCGGCGTGGCTGTAGCTGATGAAGGCGAAAAACTTATAGACCTCGCCGCTCGAAGACGGGCCGGCGATGGTTTCATTTCCGAGCATGGTCGACCTCCTGCCGTCGAAACCGCCGGTCCCGGGCCTCCGGCGTGGTGGCGGCATGATAAGCCCGGGCCGCCGGCCTTGCGGGGCCCCGGCGGCTCGAGGCCGCCCGGGGCGATGCACTTCACTTGAAGATACCATTATATCACGACAAGAGGTATAATACAGGCTTCCGGGATGGGGGCCGCAATTCCAACCCCACGCCGCCGCAGGTGCTTCATGACCGCTCCCGACGCTCCCCCGACCTCCTGGTGGACCAGGATGAACGCCCGCCCCTGGGACGGCCGGTGGGGCCGTCCCGGTTGGCCGGAGGCGCTGGCCGGCCGGCTCCGGGGCCTGGCCGAACGGCTCCGGCCGGGCCCGCCCGCCGAAACCCGGATCGCCCTGCCCCTCATCGTCGGCGTGACCGGCCACCGTGATTTGCCGCCGGAAGACGAACCGGCCCTCAGAGCCGCTCTGGCCCGGGTGTTCGCCGACCTCAGGGCTTTTTGCCCCGCCACGCCCCTGGTGCTTATGTCCGCCCTGGCCGAGGGGGCCGACCGCCTGGCGGCCGAGGTTTTTTTGGAAGATCCGGCGGCCCGGCTGCTGGTGCCCCTGCCCCTGGAACTGGAGGCCTACCGGCGGACCTTCGAACGGGACCTCCCCGAGTTCGACGCCCTTCTGGCCCGGGCGGAAAAGACCTTCCTCGTCCCCTACCCCGATTTCACCGATTCAGGCCTGGCGGTCGTCGATTACCGTCAGGCGCCGCACTGCTATGCGGCCCTGGGGGCCTATCTGGCGGAACACTGCCATCTGCTGCTGGCCTTGTGGGACAAGGCGCCCCTGGCCAAAATCGGCGGCACGTCCGAAGTGGTCCGGATGCGGCTGGCCGGCCGCTGCGAGCCCCACCCCACCCTGGCCAACAAACTCAGCCCCTCGCCGGGGCACCCGGTCATCCACATCTGGACCCGGCGGCAAAAGCCCCCGGAAACTCCGCCCCCGACAATCGGGATGGAGACGATTGAACCTTCACCCCGGCCGCGAAAGCCTGTTCAGGACGACGTCACGTCGGCGTCCGGCCTCTGCGGGGCCCGGCCGCCCGGCTCCATCGAAGTGTTGACGCCGGGAAAAAGTGAAGACAGCCAGCGGCTCACCCGACTGACCCTGATCCGCCTGGAGGAATTCAACCGGGGCCTTTCGGCCCTGAAAATTTCGCGTCACCCCCAGTGGCTCTGGCCGGTGGAACACGAGGCGGAGCTGACCGAGGGGGAAAAGTTGATCCGAAGCTTCCAGGCCGGGGCCGAAGCCCTGGCCGGGATCTGGGGCGCCCGCCTGCGGCGGCGGCTGATGTGGCTTTTCCTGGGCGGCTGGCTGGCCCTGCTCGGTTCCCAGCTCTACCGGCTCTGGCCCGTCCTGTTCCCCGGCCGGGACGGCTGGCCCAGCCTCCTGCTCTGCGGCCTGACGGGCCTTCTGGTCATCGGCGGCTATCTCCAGGTCCTGTTGGGCGATTGGCAGAACCGGCACCTGAGCTACCGGGGCCTGGCCGAGGCCTGGCGGGTGCAGTTTTACTGGCGGCTGCTGGGGGTGAACCGCTCGGTGGCCCGGGACGGTTTTTCCGGGGAAAAGGTGGAGGATTATGGTGAAACCCGCTGGCTGCGCCTGGCCCTGGCCTATACCGGACTGGCCGACGGAGGGCGCGCGACCGGGGAGGTGGGGAGGCGATTCAGTCTGTACCCGGACGACCAAATGTCGGCTAACCGCTCTTCGGCGGTGCATGGCCCCATTTGGGGCGCGGAGGTCGGAAGGTCGTCGACCCGACGCCGGGCCGCCGACCTGTGGCTGGACGGGCAGTGGAACTTTTTCCGAAAGAAAAAGGTCGCGGCCCGCAAAAAGAGGGATCTCTGCCTCTGGCCGGCCATGATCACCCTGAGCCTGGGCAGCGTCTGGTCGATCCTGGGCAGATTCCTGGGGAAGGCCGGAGGCTCCGGCGGCCAGATCCTGGTGACGGTCTTTCTGGTCGCGATCATCCTGGCGACCGTGGTGAGCGCCTACTACCAACTGTCCAGCCAGATGGCCGAATACAAAAAATGGCTGGCCCTGGCCCTGGCCGGGGCGGTTTTTTCGTCGGCCGCCCTGGTGGCGCCCCGCATGCCCCTTTCCCCGGAACTGAGCCTCTTGCTTTTGGGCGGCGGCCTTTTGTCGCTGGGCACCGGGGGCTTATTGCTGGCCTATCTGAAGCTTTCGGCTTTCGCGGAAAACGCCCGGCGCTACGGCGAAAGTGAGCGGCTGTTCCAGAAGGCCCGGGAACTTTTGGCCGAAGGTCACTGGCCGGAACGGGACCTTGCCGCCCTGGTGGGGCGGAAGGCCCTGGCCGAAAACAGCGCCTGGCTGCGCCAGCATCTGGAGCGCCCCATCAGCCTGCCCCTGTCCTGAAAATAGCTCCGAATGGGGCAAAGCGCCGCCGTAGTTTCGTTATACGCGTGTCGCCGCGGCCGAGACGGAGGTTCTATCGCCTCCAGCCTTCCGTCAAAAAAACAAAGCCAAATCTCTAAAAAAATCAACCGCCGGACAAATTAAACGCCCGCCATTCGGATTATTTTCAAAATCAACCCGCCAAAAACACTGTCAACCCGGCGCTTGAAAAATTTAACTTGCCGAAGTCCTTTATAATAAGCTAGTATGGCTCGGATATTGAAACCGGCCGCGCCGATGAGCCGATCGGAGCCGCACTTCCTTCCGGCCGCCGAAACCGGCCCGCCCTTCCCGACAATCCTGTTCGCTTTTTTATGGAGGACCTGTATGACTAAAAAGCTGGTGTGGTTTTTTTGCGCCGTGTTGCTGACTTCCGGCCTGTCGACGGCCCAGGCCCAGGATCAGCTCCAGCCGAAGGACGCGACGGCGGCCACCAGGGCGGCCAACGCCGACATCCTCAAGGCTTTGCCGTTCAACGACACCCAGGATTTTGAAGACGCCAACAAGGGCTTTATCGCCACCACCCCCGAACTGGTCATCAAAGACGCCGAAGGGCACCCGGTCTGGAGTCTGAAGGATTACGACTTCCTCAATGTGGAAAAAGCCCCCGACACGGTCAACCCCAGCCTGTGGCGCCAGTCCCGGCTCAACATGACCAACGGCCTGTTCAAGGTTGTGGACAAGGTCTACCAGGTCCGGGGCTTCGACCTGTCGAACATGACCATCATCGAGGGCGACGGCGGCCTGATCCTGATCGATCCCCTGGTCTCGCCTGAAACGGCCAAGGCGGCCCTGGAACTGTATCGCCGGAACGGCACCGACCTGCCGGTGAGCGCGGTCATCTACACCCACAGCCACATCGACCATTACGGCGGGGTGAAGGGCGTGGTCAACGAAGCCGACGTGACCGCCGGGAAGGTGAAGATCATCGCCCCGGACAAATTCCTGGAAGAGGCGGCCAGTGAAAACGTCTATGCCGGCACGGCCATGGGCCGCCGGGCCCTGTTCCACACCGGGGCGATTCTCCCCAAAAGCGCCCGGGGCCAAGTGGACGACGGCCTGGGCAAAACCGCCTCCCTGGGGGCTTCGACCCTGATCCCGCCCACGGACATCATCACCGCCGCCAACAACAAAATGACCGTGGCCGGGGTGGATTTCGAATTCCTGATGGCCCCCGACACCGAGGCCCCGGCCGAGATGCTGATCTATATGCCGCAGTTCAGCCTGCTGGACGCGGCCGAGGACTGCACCCACACCGTCCACAACCTCTATACCCTGCGCGGGGCCAAGGTGCGGGACGCCAAGAGCTGGTGGAAGACCCTCAACACGGCGCTGAACCTGTACGGCGGGCGAGTGGAGACCATCATCGCCCAGCACCACTGGCCGGTGTGGGGCCACGACCGGGTGAACCTGATCCTGTCCAGCCAGCGCGATCTGTATAAACTCATCCACGACCAGACCCTGCACCTGGCCAACCAGGGCCACACGCCCATCGAAATCGCCGAGATGATCAAGCTGCCCGAAAACCAGGCCCGGATGTGGTGGAACCGCGACTACTACGGCTCGGTCAACCACGACGCCAAGGCGGTCTATCAACTGTATCTGGGCTGGTACGACGGCAACCCCTCCAACCTGTATCCCCTGCCCCCGGCCGAATCAGCCAAGCGCTATGTGGAATATATGGGCGGCTCGAAAGCGGTGATGGAGAAGGCCAAAAAGTCCTTCGAGGCCGGCGAGTACCGCTGGGTGGCCGAGGTCATGAACAAAGTCGTCTTCACCGAGCCGGACAACGCCGCCGCCCGGGGCCTCCTGGCCGACGCCCTGGAGCAGTTGGGCTACCAAACCGAAAACGGCACCTGGCGCAACAACTTCCTGCAGGGCGCCTTCGAACTGCGCCACGGCACCCCCAAGATCACCATCCCCGGCGTGGCCACCCCGGACGTGGTCAAGGCCATGGCCCCCGACATGCTGCTGGATTACATGGGCATCCGGCTGAACGCGGCCCGGGCCGACGGCAAGACCCTGAGCCTCTCCTGGCGGCAGCCGGGCGTCGACGCCGTCTATGCCGTGGAGCTCCAGAACTCGGTGCTGATCTACACCGAGGGCAAGAAACTGGACGACCCCGACGTGACCGTGACCGCCAGCGGCGAGACCCTGGCCGCCATCCTCATGGGCGGGGCCGCGCTGGACGACAAGATGAAATCCGGCGACCTGAAGGTCACCGGCAGCGCCGACAAGCTGAAGGAACTGTTCGGCCTCCTGGATGAATTCCCGCTGATGTTCAACATCGTGACCCCGTGACGGGCGACGGCCAATAGCTGTTCATGACCAAGGCGGCCCGGCTGTTTTCAGCCGGCCGTCATCAGTTTCGGACCCTATGGGGAATTGGGAGGGAAAAATGAAAATCGGCCTTCAGACCTGGGGCAGCGAAGGCGACACCCGGCCGTTTCTGGCCCTGGCCGCGGGGCTGGCCCGGGCCGGGCACCAGGTCACCCTGGCGGCGCTGGACATCACCGGCCGGGATCACCGCCAACTGGCCGCGCGCTTCGGTTTCGCGCTTGCGGAGCCCCCGGCCCTCGAAATACCGTCGCCGGAAAAGATAGCGGAGCTCTGGCAGGAACTGCTGCGCACCTCCAATCCGCTCCGGCAGGCCGAACTGATCATGCGCCACGCCTTCGACCCGGCCGCCGAGGCCATGTTCGAAACGGCCCGGGCCCTGTGCCGCGACAACGAGGCGGTCATCGGCCACTTCCTGGTCACCCCCTTGGGCGCGGCGGCCGAAAAAGCCGGGCGGCCCCGGGCCACGGTCCACCTGGCCCACGGGTATCTGCCCTTTCCGGACCTGCCCCCGCCCGGCCTTCCCGACCTGGGGCGGTGGTCGTATCCGCTGGGCTGGAAACTGGCCCGCCTGGTGACCAACAAAATCTTTCTCAAACGCGTCAACGCCCTGAGGCTCCGCGAAGGCCTGCCCCCGGACCGCGACGCCCTGGAACAGTCCTGGGCTTCCGAGACCTTGAACCTCATCGCGGTCAGCCCCAGTCTCTGCCGCCGGCCGTTCGGGGCGGGGGAAAAGCATCAGGTCTGCGGCTTTCTGAACCTGCCCGGGGACCAGGGCGGCGAGGAGCTCCCGCCGGGCCTGGCGGATTTTCTGGAGGCCGGCGAACCGCCGGTCTATTTCACTTTCGGCAGCATGATGCTCTACAGCCCCGACTACATCCGGGAAACGGTCGGCCTCTGGCGCGAGGCCGTTCGCCAGGTCGGCTGCCGGGCCGTATTCCAGGCCCCGGCGGAGCCGTGCGCCGCCGCGCTTTCGTCGCGGCCGAATCGCGGCGGACGTATGCCGGAAGAAACGCCCCCGGCCTTCGCGGCCGACGACCGCGTCTTCGTGGTCTCCCGGGCCCCGCACGCCGCGGTTCTGCCCGGCTGCGCCCTGGTCGTCCACCACGGCGGGGCTGGCACCACTCAGGCCAGCCTCCTGGCCGGCCGGCCTTCGGTGGTGGTGCCCCATCTGGCCGATCAATTTTTCTGGGGGGCCGAGCTCGAACGGCTCGGGGTGGCCGGGCGGACCCGCAAGCGCCGGGGCCTCACCGCCGGGGCGCTGGCCAGGTCCATCGCCGGCGCTCTGGCGTCGCCCGCGATGGCCCAGCGGGCCGAGGCCGTTGGAGCGGCCATGGCCGGGGAAAACGGCGTGGCGGCGGCCGTGACCCTGATCGAGGCCCGCCTGGGAAAGCGCGGCTGACCGGCTCCGCCCATCGAAAATGAACAAGGAAGCGACGCCAGCGATGGATGGCAGCCTGGATGTATCGGGCCAAAGGCTTGCATAAAGATTCCCGCCCCAAAAAAATTGGATGATTACCGTTCCCAAGTTGGTTTTACCATCTTTCCGCTTGCCGGCGCTCTCGCCACAGCCTGGGCACCCCCCTGCCCACGGGCATAGATGGGCAGCACTGATTCATTATTCTATGAAATGCTTGACAATCCCAGCGGGATAAACTACAATTTTAATAGTTATAAATGGAATATTATCGTTTTGATAACAACCCTACAAGGAGAATGCCATCGTGAGCGGCTATAACGCAGTATTGGGAAGAAATACGGAAAATGCACCTCAAAGTTCTTTATGTTCACAGACTGTAGCCTTTTCTCATTATAATAATTTTTCAGCTCAATTGCCTGTCGATCCGAAATCTGGTAAATTGGTTGCTGGTGGCGTAAAAGAACAGACCGAACAGTGTTTTAAAAATATCAAGGCCATTGTGGACAGCATCGGCCATGTTATGAGCGACATTGTCAGAATCACCATATTCGTTAAGAACATCAAAGACACCGGCGCTGTGGATGAGATTTACAAAGCATTCTTCCCAACCTATGTTCCCACACGGACGGTAGCCGCGGTTGAAGCTTTGCCCATGGGGGCTTTGGTGCAAATTGAAGCCCTTGTTTCAAACGGTGAAGGCACAATTCCAAACGCGCCTCAAGCGGGCGACCTCATAAAGCTTACAAACAACACCGCCAATGCGCCGACAAGCCCAATGTCCACGCAAACCGTATCTTTTTCTCATTATAATAATCTTTCGGCTCAACTACCTATCGATCCCAAAACCGGCCGAGTGGTGGCCGGCGGTGTAAAAGAGCAGGCTGGACAGTGCTTAAAGAATATCAAGGCCATTTTAGAAAGCATCGACGTTCCTTTTGACGATATTGTGAAAATTACGATCTTCCTTAAAAGCCTCTCGGATATTAAAGCCGTAAATGAAGTGTATGGAACATTTTTCCCGGATTCGGCCATCGCCAGGACCGCGGCCTATGTCCCGGCACGGACAATAGTTGCCGCTTCAGCTTTACCTATGGATGCGTTGGTGCAGATTGAAGCCGTGGTGTCACACGGAGATGGTACCCCTCCACAAGCTGTTGAAGACAGGCATGGGCTCATCATAGAGCCCAACAATACGGAAAATGCGCCCAAATGTTCTCTAAGTACGCAAACCGTAGCGTTCTCCCATTACAATAATATTTCAGCGCAATTGCCTCTTGATTCCCAATCTGGCAAATTGGTGGCTGGTGGTATAAAAGAGCAGGCGGGACAGTGCTTAAAACATATCAAAGCCATTGTGGAAAGTGTCGACCACGTTATGGACGATGTGGTTAAAGTAAATATTTTCCTTAAAAATATCGCGGATATTGATGCTGTAGACGAAGTATACAAAACATTCTTCCCAAGCGGTGTGCCCGCACGCAGAGTAGTCGGCGTATCAGCTTTGCCTGAAGATGCTTTAATCCAAATCGATGCGATCGTATCAAACGCCGAAGGTACACCTCCAAACGCCTAACCGGCGAATGCGCAATCGCATATCCTCATCATGAAAAAAAAGCGGCCTCAAACGAAATTTGAGGCCGCTCTTTTTTTAACAGTGCAAAGGATTTGGCTTTGATTTCTTTCGCTTCCCGGCCACGGCTTTTGGCATGGAGATTGTCCGTGGAGTGAAACGGACACGGGCCAGACCTGGCCCGTCACTGATTCAGGTCGGCCAACAGGTCAAGGATGGCGGTCAGGCGCGCGGCGGCCTGCCGGACGGGCCGGCCCAGGCGCCGGTCGGCCAGGGCCGACAGGCCGAGTCGGGCCTGCTCCAGGGCCCGGTGGAAACCGGCCTCGCAGCGGCGCCGGGCCCGGAACCAGATGAAGCGCGACAGGGTCAAATCGCCCAGGAAACCCAGGACGAGCCAGGGAGAGAGGGCCCGCAGGGCCGCCGCCAATAGCGCCGAGGGGCCGCCGTATTGCCCCCCGGTTTCGGCCGTGATCAAAAGCGCGGCCAGGGCCACCGGCCAGAGGACCAGCGGCGCGGAGCCGACCCGGGGGAGGCGGGCCAGGTGCTCGTCCAGGGCGGCCTGGATAAGGGCTCCACTGGCTTCGGCCAGTTCTTCGGGGGAACCGGGACCGAACCGTGAGGCCGGAGGCGATGGCCCCTTCGTCCCGGCCGGCGCAACCGGCTGCGACGGCGCATCACCCAGGCGGGGCCCGGCGATGGCCGCCCAGTCCTCGCCGCGTCCCAGCAGATAGTGGACCAGGGCCGGGGCGCCCGGCTCCGGTGGCGGGGGGGGCGTGTCGGGACCAGGCTGAAAGCGGGAAGCCACGAAATCCCAGCCGTCGGTGAAGAGGGCCAAAAGACCGGCTGCACTTTTTTTAAGATGCTCCAGGCGGGGCGCCAGATAGGCGGCCCGAGCCCGGGCCAGGAGGTTCAGGTCGGCCTCGATGACGCCCTGGGGCCGGAAATCGCGCTCCAGATTCTCCAGGGCCGCCAGCCGCTCCAGCCACCGCTCCGGTTGGGCGGCCCGGTTGACCTGATCCCGAAAATCGCGATTGCGGGCCTGAAGATTGCCCATCTCCACCGCCCGCCGCCGCTTGGCTTCGGCCAGGGAGCCCAGGATATCCCACAAGGGCCCCAGGCCGCCGGCCGTCTTCAGGCCCGACGCGGCCAGGCCTTCGGCCGCCGAAACCGGCCAGGGCGGCGGCCCGGACCAGCCGCCGAACTCCGCCAGATGGCGGGTCAAACTGTCCAGCACCTCGCGAACGGCCGCTCCTTCCGGCTCCAGATCAGCCAAAATGTCGGCCTTGTTCAGGAGCACGACCTGCGACTCCGCGCCGGCCAGGGCCTGAACCCGGGCCATGATTTCATAGAAGCGGCGGTCGGCGTATTTGTAATGGTCGGTGACCCAGGCCACCAGGTCCAACCGGTTCAGATAGTCCAGCACCACCTGGTGATGGGGCCGCTCCAGGCTGTCGAAATCGGGAAAGTCGACGATGGCCAGAAATTTGAGGGCCTCCACCCGGTGGACCACTTCCCGGCCGCCCAAATCGGCCAGCGGGGGGAAGGATTCGTGGCGGTAGACCACCGGCCGGCTGGTGGTGGGCCGAACCGGGCCGGCCGGGGAAATCTCCGTTCCGGCCAGGGCCGAAATGAGGGTGGATTTGCCCACCCCGGTCCCGCCCAGAAGGCCCAGCACCAGGCGGCCGTCGACGCCGGCCGCGGCCAATTCCAGGTCGGCCAGGCTCGCGGTCACACGTTCCTGGTCCGCCCGGCCTCCGACCCAGTCTGGTTCGGCGGCTAAAAGGGCCCGCCCCAGGGCGGCCAGGCGGGCGCTTTCGGCGGCCACCGCCGCCTCGTCCGGCCTTTCTTTTTCCGTTCCGCTCATGGCCAGACCCGCCCGGCCTCGTCTTCGAGGGCGGCCAGTTCCGATTCCAGGGGCCGCCCGACGGCCAGCCCGGCCAGTTCTTCTTCCAGGCGGTCCTGGTACCGACGCCCCTGATTCTGGAAAACAGCCGCCAGTTCCCACTGGTGGCGGGCCGCCGCCCGCTCTTCGAAGGCGGCCAGGTTCTCGCGGGAAATCAGGGCCCCGGTCAACTTGCTGATCACCGGCCCCAGGGCGCCGCCCACCAGGGTCTCCGTGCCGGGCAATCCCCCGGTGTGGACCACCAGCCCGGCCACCAGCCCCAGGTGCATCACCTGGACGAAATAGAAGGCCGCCTTCTGGCCCAAGGGGAGGCCGGCCAGGAGGCGCTCCATTTCCTCCTTCAGCCACACGTCCATCCGGGTGCTCATCTGGTCGTAAAATTCGCGAATTTCGTCCGTGGAATAATCCAGGCCGGGCTGGGGCGAAGACCGCCCGGCGGCCTCGGCCAGGGCCCGGGCCTGGGAGCGCACGGCGGTCACCAGGGCCTCGCGGCCGGCTTCGGCCAGGCTGTCGGCCAGCTTGGTTTCCGCCCCGACCGGGGCTTCATCTTTGCCTAACAAACGTTTGATGCCGGACTCGACGGCCGCCCAGGGCAAGGCCAGCCAGCGGCGCGGCTTGGCCCACAAATCCGACCGGCTGACCATCTCGCCCAGGTTTTTCAAGAGCGCCTCGCGGGTTTCGCCGGGCAGGTTCAGGGCCACCCGGTCCTGAGGGCGCTCCAGCCACTCCCGAATCACCCGCCGAACGCCGGCCTGGCCGGCCGTCAGGCTCTCCTCCCGCCGCCGCAGCGGGGGCAGCAGTTCCTCCCGAACCACCCGCCCCAGGCGGCCCACGGCCCGGCGACCGCTCGCGGCCACCAGTTCCCGCCCCCGGCGGCCCAAATCCGACAGCCAGGCCGTCAGTTCCAGGCGGGCCACGTTGAGGGCCACCTGGCCCACGGCCACCTCTTCCGGCCAGACCAGCACCGGCGCGGTCACCCCGGCCGCCCGCAGCCGATCCTGGAAATCCGTCACCGCCGCCGTGGCCGTGACCCGGTTTAAAATGATGAGAAGCGGCCGGTCCGACCGGGTTTCGGCGGTCAGAAAATCCCAGGTGCTCTGGTCGGCATACTTGGCCTGGTGGGTCACCAGGATGATCGCGTCCGCCCGGCGGGCCATGTCCCGGGCCTGGGCCTCGTTTTCGGCCCGCACGCTGTCGAAATCGGGGGTGTCGATGAGCGCCATCTCCGCCGGCCAGTCCCAGGGCGGGGCCGCCGCCGGCGCCAGATACAGCCGGTCGCCGCCGGGTGCCTCATCGAAAACCACCCCGTCCGGGGCCTCCACCGGTCGATAGCCGGGCAAAAAATCCGGCCCGCGCAAACGGTCCAACCGCCCGACCGGCCCCACCACCACCGGGGCCACCGTGCTCGGCCGACGATAACCGGAGGGGCTGACCGCCCCCCCGGCCAAATAATTCACCAGATGCGACTTGCCCGCCCCCGTCGGGCCGCAAACCGCCACCAGCCAGGGTTCTTCCGGATACGCCAGCCGATCGGCCAGTTCCGCCAGCCCCAGCCCGGCCTCGGCCAAAGCCGAATCGGCCTCCAGCACTCCCGCCAAAGACCCAACCGTCGACCGCATCGCGACTATCAACGCCTCCCGCTCCGCCATCACCCCTCCCGCCAGGCAATATCCCTGGCATTATAACGCAGCGAAAGAGCGTTTTCAATCTTGGGGGCGCCGCCCCCAAACCCCCGCCAGGGGGCGGTTGCCCCCTGGCCCCCCTCCGAAACCGGCCGGGGAGGCCGGTTTCGGGCTGGTTCCCAGGTGCGCAAGCCCCTGGCGCGGCTCGAGGGGACGGCGCGGCCCAAATGGGAAACGCGGCTTTGCCGCGTTACAGATTGCCGACAAATCCCGATGGCTCACCAGATGGCCGACAATACTGTCAAGCGGCCTGATTCGGCCACTTGGTCGGCAGCCAGGGGGAGGAGCAACGCTCCCCCCTCTCTTTGGCCCTTCCACTGTGGACGCCCCCGATGGTCTCGGCCGACCAGACGTTGCGGCCGCGGCCGCCCAGCGAAGCGGGTGCGGAGAGGTATTTTTTTACAGCCAGCCGAGCGAAGGCTCAACCGGAAACCGGCTCGGGAGCCCGAGCGCCTCCGGGGCCCCGGCTTCATATTTTTCCAAAAATTCCTCCACCCCCAGCCGACGGAAATCGGGCAGGGCCGCCCGCAATTGAGCGTGGCTCCAATGCCACCAGGCCAGCGCCCGGAGACGCTCGGCGACGGCCGGGGAAAAGCGGTCTCGGATCCGCCGGGCCGGGACGCCGGCCACGACGGCATAGGGCGGCACGTCTTTGGTCACCACCGCCCCAGCGGCGGCGATGGCCCCGTCGCCGACCGTGACCCCCGGCAGGACGGTGACGTTGTGGCCGAGCCAGGTGTCGTGCCCCAGGGTGACCTGGTGGTCTCGTCGCCAGGCGAAGAACTCGGCCTCGTCCTCGCCGAAACCGTATCTGGCGGCCCGATAGGTGAAATGGTGCAGGCTGGCCCGCCAATAGGGATGATTGCCGGCATTCAGCCGGCAGAGGTTGGCGATGTTGGCGAAGCGGCCGACCCGGCAGTACATCAGATGGCAATCGTTCATGACGTACGAGTAGTCGCCCAGGATCACTTCCTGAAGCTCGCTGCGGGCCCCCACTTCGGTCCAGCGGCCCAGGTCGGAATCCAGCACCAGGGCCGTGGGGTCGATCACCGGATCCGCCGACGGTCCGGCCTCGGGAGACGGCGCTCCGGGGCCGGCCAGGGCTTCCAGGAGTTCACAGAACTCCCGGGCGGCCGATTCCAGCGGGCCGGAATTGTCGATGACCACCATGTCCGGCGAAGGCGGCACGGCCAGGCTGCTCCGCTCCAGCCGCTCTGCCAGGTCTTCGCCGTTTTCCCGGCCCCGGGCCCGCAGACGCGCGGCCAGCACCGCCGCCTCGACCCGCAGGAGCACCGGGCACAAATCCGGGAACAGCTCCCGGGCCCGGGCCAGATAGGTCCGGGAACCGTTGATGACCACCACCCGGCCTTCATCCAGCCAAGCCCGGAGTTCCCGTCCCAGGCCGTAGGACCGGCCGTGGCTTTCCCAACAGAGGCTGAAGCGGCCGGCGGATTTCATGGATTCGAACTCGGCCGCGGAAACCGGGATATGGTCTTCGCCGCCGGCCTCGGCCGGGCGGGTGATGTAGCGGCGGGCGAAGCGGACCCGCGAACCCAGCCGCCGGGCGGCCTCGCGGATCAGGCTGTCTTTGCCGGCCCCCGAAGGGCCCATCAGATACACCAATTTTCCGGCCATCAGAACACCCTTTCCCCGGCCGCCCAGACCGACCGCACCACCGGCCGCCCGCCGACCATTTTGATCCGCACCACGTCGGCCCGCCGGCCCGGCTCCAGGCGGCCCCGGTCCGTCAGCCCCACCGCCTCGGCCGGAGCCGAGGTCACGGTGGCCAGGGCCTTCTCCAGCGGCCAGCCGGCCTGTTCGTGCAGCAGCCAGGCCCCGTGGATGAGGCTGGCCGGCACGTAATCCGAGGACAGGCACGACAGGCACCCGGCTTCGGCCACTTCCAGGGCGGCCACGTTGCCGGAGTGGGAACCGCCCCGGACCAGGTTGGGCGCCCCCATCATCACCGCCAGGCCGCCGTTTTTGGCCGCCCGGGCCGCCTCCAGGGTGGTGGGGAATTCGCTGATGGCCATGCGCTTGGCCAGGGCGTCCTCGACGTGCTCCACCAGGGTGTCGTCGTGGGAGGCCATGGGGATGTGCCGCTTCCGGCAGAAATCAACCACCCGGGCCTCGTTGCCCGGGGCGTGGCGGTCCCGCTGGGCGGCCAGTTCCGCGGTGGCCCGGGCGTAGTCCTCGTCGCTCCAGTGGCGCTGGTAATAGTTGCGATAGGCCTGGGGATCGCGCCACTGGCGCTGGCCCGGGGTGTGATCCATCAGCGAAATCAGCCGCAGCCGGGGCAGATGCTCCAGTTCCTCGAAACGGTCCCCCATTTCGGGGTCGGCCAGTTCGCAGCGCAGGTGCACCAGGTGGTCGGCTCGCAGGCCGCCGGCCCGCCGGCCTTCCTCCAGGGCCTGAACGGCCAGGGTCAGCATGGCCCGCCGCCCCTTGTCGGCGGGCTCGCCCACGCACAGGGAATCGAAAACCGTGGTGATGCCGGAAGCCACGATCTGGGCGTCGTGGGCCTCCAGGGCCGCCGCCGGGGAAGGCCAGAAGACCTTGGGCCGGGGCATCAGGTGTTTTTCCAGGTTGTCGGTGTGGAGTTCCACCAGGCCGGGAATCAGGAAATCCCCGCCCAGGTCTTCGCAGCCGGGCGGAAAGCTCCCGTTGCCGAGGGCCTTGATGCGCCCTTCGGCCATGACCAGGTGCCCTTTTTTCAAGCCTTCCGGAGTCAGCACCCTGGCCCCGGCCAATATAGTCTCTTTCATGGGAATCTCCTTCAAGCCCCGTTGCCGTTGGGCCGGGCCAGCGGGAATTCGCGGTCGGCCACCCGGCGGCGCGTCTCGTCGTCGTGAAAAATGCCGGCCACGGCCGCGCCCCGCCCTTTGGCCTCCCGGATCAGGGATTCGACCACCCGGCGGTTGGCCGCGTCCAGCGAGGCCGTGGGTTCGTCCAGAAGCAGAATCGGGGCCGGCCGGATGAAGCCCCGGGCGATGTTGACCCGCTGCTGTTCGCCGCCGGAAAAGGTGGCCGGGGCCAAGGGCCAGAGCCGTTTGGGGATATTCAGCCGGGCCAGGAGCTCCCCGGCCCGGAGGCGGGCCTCCTGCGGTTCCGTCCCGGCCGTGAAAAGGGGCTCGGCCACGATGTCCAGGGCCGGGACCCGGGGGATAACCCGCAGGAACTGGCTGACATACCCCAAAGTATGGCGGCGGATCTCGAGAATCTCCCGGGGGTCGGCGGCGGTCAGGTCCACCGGGGCGCCCCGGTGCCGCAGCCGTATCCGGCCCTCGCTGGGGCGGTAGTTGCCGTACAGGCAGCGCAGGAGGGTGGACTTGCCGGCCCCCGAGGGGCCGTGAAGGGCCAGACACTCGCCGGCCGTGATTTCCAGGCTCACGGTTTTGAGGGCCGGCAGCCGGGCCCCGCCCTGTTGGTGCAAAATAAAGGTTTTGGACAGTTCGGTCACGGAGACCATGACGTCGTCGTTCATACTCACGCCTCAGCCTTGCAGAATGGAGGAAACCAGAAGTTGGGTGTAGGGGTGCCCGGGGTCGTCCAGCACCTGGTCGGTCAGGCCCGATTCCACCACCCGGCCGGCCTGCATGACCATCAGCCGCTGGGAGAGCAGCCGGGCCACGGCCAGATCGTGGGTCACCAGCACCACGGCCAGATGCAGCCGGCCGGTCAGTTCGCGGATCAGATCCAGAAGCCGGGCCTGGACGGAGACGTCGAGGCCCCCCGTGGGCTCGTCCATGAAGACCAGGCGGGGCGAGGTGACCAGGTTGCGCGCGATCTGAAGGCGCTGCTGCATGCCGCCGGAATAGGCCGCGGGGCGGTCGTCGAGGCGGTCGGCCGGGATCTCCACCCGGTCCAGCCACCGGGCGGCTTCGGCCCGGATATCGGCGTAGCGGCGCCAGCCGTCGGCCATGAGGCGCTCGCCGATGTTGGCCCCGGCGCTGACCTTAAGGCGCAGGCCGTCCCGGGCGTGCTGGTGGACGAAGCCCAGTTCGGTGCGCAACAGGCGCCGGCGGCGGGCTTCCGGCAGGGTGTGCATGTCTTGGACGGCGCCGTCGGCGTCACGGTAAACCACCGTGCCCTCGGAGGGCGTCAGGCGGCCGGCCAGGAGGTTCAACAGCGTGGTCTTGCCGGAGCCGGATTCGCCCACCAGCCCCAGCACCTCGCCGGGCCAGAGATCCAGGTCGACCCCGGCGCAGCCGATGCGCTCGCCGTAGCGGCGGCCCAGGCCCCGGGCCGAAAGAAGGGGCGACATCAGCCCACCTCCCCGGACGCCGCGCGGCGGGCGGCGCAGTAATCGGAATCGGAACAGACGAAGAGGCGTCCGCCCCGGTCGTCTACGACCATTTCGTCGAGGTAGCTTTCCCCGGAACCGCAGAGGCCGCAGCGGGCCGGCCAGCTCTGGACCTCGAAGGGATAATCCTCGAAATCCAGGCTGACCACTTTGGTATAGGGCGGGATGGCGTAGAGCCGCTTTTCCCGGCCGGCCCCGAACAGTTGCAGGGCCGGGGAGCCGGACAACTTGGGGTTGTCGAACTTGGGGATGGGCGAGGGGCTCATGATATAGCGCCCGGCCACCAGCGCCGGGTAATCGTAGCTGGTGGCGATGGAGCCGTGGCGGGTGATGTCCTCGTAGAGCTTGACGTACATCAGGCCGTATTCGGCCAGGCCGTGGAGCGTCCGGGTCTCGCTTTCGCTGGGCTCAAGCCAGCGCAGGGGCTCGGGGATGGGCACCTGGTAGACCAGGATCTGGCCTGGCCTTAAGGGCGTCTCCGGGATGCGGTGGCGGGTCTGGATGATGTCGGCCTCGGCCGTCTTCGCGGTGGTGGCCACGCCTGTGGTGCGGGCGAAGAAGGAGCGGATGGAGACGGCGTTGGTGGTGTCGTCCGAGCCCTGGTCGATGACCTTGAGCACGTCGCCGCGCCCGATGACCGCCGCCGTCACCTGGATGCCGCCGGTGCCCCAGCCGTAGGGCATGGGCATCTCCCGGCTGGCGAAGGGCACCTGGTAGCCCGGCAGGGCCACAGCCTTCAAAAGGGCCCGGCGAATCATGCGCTTGGTGTCCTCATCGAGATAGGCGAAGTTGTAGCCCGACTCGGCCGCGTTACTGGTCGTCATCATCCGTCACCTCGGCGCGCATCCGGCGCAGCATGGAAAGTTCGGCCTGGAAATCCACATAGTGGGGCAGTTTGATATGCTGGACAAAGCCGGAGGCCTCGACGTTGTCGCTGTGGGAGAGCACGAATTCCTCGTCCTGGGCCGGACCTTTGACTTCCTCGCCCAGTTCCCCGGACCGGAGGGCCCGGTCGACGATGGCCATGGCCAGGGCCTTGCGCTCGTTGTTGCCGAAAGTCAGGCCGTAGCCCCGGGTGAAGGTGGGGGCCAGACCGCCGCCGCCCTGGAACTGATTGACGGTTTCGCATTCGGTCACGTCGATCTCCCCGACGGTGACCGGAAAACCCAGGTCCTCGGGGACGAATTCCACCGTGACCGAACCCTGGCGCAGTTCGGAGACGAAGGGGTGCACCGAGCCGAACCCCCGCTGGGAGGAATAGGCCAGGGCCAGGAGGAACCCCTCGTCGGCCCGGGCCAGGTTTTGAAGGCGCAGGGCCCGGCCGGCCGGATAATCCAGGGGCTCCCGGGTCAGGTCGCCCGGCTCGAGGCCGTCGTCGTCCTCCGGTTCGATGAGGCCCTCGGAAGTCAACGCCGTCATGGCTTTGGGGCAATGGAGCGGCTCTTCGGCGGCCGGAGGCGCGGTCGGCTCCGGCGTCAGCCCGCCCTCTTCCGCCAGGCGGAAATCCAAAAGCCGGTGGGTGTAGTCGAAGGTGGCCCCCAAAAGCTGCCCGCCGGGCAGGTCCTTCCAGGTGCCGGAGATGCGGCGGCGAACCGCCATCGACCCGGTATCCACCGGCCGGGAATAGCCGAAACGGGGAAAGGTGGTGCGGGCGGCCCGCAACAGGAAGACGGCCTCCACCAGGTCGCCCCGGGCCTGCTTGACGGCCAGGGCGGCCAGACGGGGGGCGTAGAGGGAACTTTCGGCCATCACCCGGTCCACGGCCAGGCCCAACTGCCCGGCGATCTGATCGAGGCCGAGTTCCGGAATTTCCGGATCGCCCCGCCGCTCTTTTTCCAACAGGGCGTGGGCGGCCCGGATGGCCGCCTCCCCGCCCTTGACCGCTACATACATGCCGGGCCCCCTTCTTTCGGCCAAGGCCGCAGGTCGGTGGTGCGCGGCAGCCCGGCCAGGGCCCGCCGGCCGAGCAGGAACAGGTCCACGCCCCGGGGATAGGCGGCCCGGTTGTCGGCCCACTGGGCCAGGAAGGCCAAGGGCAGGCCGTGGCCGGCGAAGCGGAGCCGGCCTTCGATGCCCGGGCCTTCGGCCAGAAGGGGATCGGAGGCGTCATCCGGCAGCGTCCCGGCCAGGAGCACCGTGGCCGACCGGTCGGGATAGCGGTCCGTACCCGGGGCCAGTTCGGAGAGCGGCGGCAGTTCGGCCGGCGAAGCGGCCAGGACGAACCGGGCCCGCTCCGGCCCCTCGGCGATCGGGCAGCCGGCGTGGAACCGCAGCCAGCCGGCCGCGCCGGCGAACGAGGGCGACAGCCAGACCGGCGTCTCCTGATCCAGAAGAGTCAGGGCCAGGCCGGCGGCCAGGGGGGGCAGCGCGGCTTCCAGGGGCAGATCGAGATCCCCGGCCGGCCAAGGGCGGGCCGGCCGGCTGAGGGCGGTCAGGGCCAGGCGAAAGAGGGCCTGGGCCCCGTGCACCGGGTCACCCAGGCCGGGGGCGACGGCCGCCGCTTGAACATCCGGAAGCGTCGGGTTATTCATCTTTATCCTCCCCGCGCACCATGGTCAGGAACTGAACCCGGGTGGCCCCGGTCTCGGCTTCGGCCGCCCGGCGGCGGCGGAGGCGGTCGGCCTCCAGCTCGGCCAGAAGCGGCTCCAAACGGCCGGCGTAGGCCTCGATCTGGCCCAGGGCGTCGCCCAGGGCGGCCAGTTCGGCTTTTTTGAAATCCCAGCCGGGCACCCAGGCCTGGCCCAGCCGGCCTTCGAGGCTCACCGCGCAGCGGGTGACCAGCATTTCGCCCAGGTTGAAGGCGCTCCCGGTGTTGCCGAAGCGGCCGCGCACCATGATGAGCCCGGCCTCGGGCGGGCGCGGCAATGTGTATGAAGGCCAGGGGCCTAAAGCGGCCAGCCCTTGGGCCAGTTGGTCGGCGTCGGCCAGGGCCAGGGCGGCCATCCGTTTTCGTCGGGATTCGATCATGGTCGTGTTCACCCCAAAGTGTAGCGTCGAAGTTGGATAAAAGGCGCGGTCCGGCTCTCCTGGCGAACCAGGGTCAGGGCGCCCAGCAAAGCGGCCCGGCCCAGAGCCGGGCCCAGATATTCGGCCAAGGCGGATCGCACCCGGGCCTGGTCGGCCGGGGCCACCGGTCCGGTCAGGGTGATGTGGAAGGTGAAATCCTCCATCACCAGGTGATAGCCCCAGCGGCGCAGATTGGCCGCCTGCCGGGCCGGCAGTTCGCCCCGGCGGGCGATATCCGCCGGTTCCAGGGGACGGCGCAGGGCGGCCGTTTCCCGCACCCAGCGCGCTTCCAGGGCCCGCAGTTCCGGTCGGGAGCGCGTGAGCGTCAACGCCAGAAAGTCGCCGTCCAGAGCCCGCACCGTCAAGGGCGGCAGGCTGAAGGGGCGCTCGGCGGCCGCCAGCCGCCCGACGGCCGCCAAGAGCGCGGGCTCGTCCACCGCCGTCTCGAAAGGGGCGACGATGGTGGCGTGAAGGCCATAGTGAGCCGGGGTCTCGGTCAGCCGGGCCAGTTCATCGGCGGCCAGACCGGGGGCGGCCGGGCGGGGCCGGCTTCGGCCGGTGACCAGGCAGCGCCCGAGAAGGGCCGTGCCCAGGCGGTAGAGATCGGAATCATCCGGCGGAACGTAATAGAGGGCGTAACGGGGCGCGGTCATGTCAGATCACCATCTTGCGCAGGCGCTGGGACAACAGGTCGAACAGCACCACCGCCAGGACGATGATGGCTAACACCGCGCAGGTCTGGCGGAACTGGAAGCCCCGGATCAGTTCCCACAACAGGACGCCGATGCCCCCGGCCCCGACCATGCCCACCACCGTGGCCGAGCGCACGTTGGATTCGAAGCGGTACAGGGCGAAGGAAATCCACAGCGGAAACACCTGGGGCAATACGCCGAAGCAGACTTCGGCCGTCCAGCCGGCCCCGGTGGAGCGGATGCCCTCCACCGGCCGGGGGTCGATGGCTTCCACGGCTTCCGAAAAGAGCTTGGCCAACACCCCGGTGGTGTGAATCCACAGGGCCAGCACTCCGGCGAAGGGCCCCAGGCCCACGGCCACCACGAACAGCATGGCGAAGACCATCTCGTTGATGGCCCGGCAGGCGTCCATCAGGCGGCGCACCGGCTGGTTGACCCACCAGGGGACCACGTTTTCCGAGCTCAGAACGCCCAGCGGCACGGCGCAGATCACGGCCAGGATGGTGCCCCACAGGGCGATCTGGAGAGTGACGGCCATCTCCCGGAGGTACATGGCCAGGTCCCTGAAATCCGGGGGAAAGAAATCGGCCGTCAGGGTCAGCATGTTGCCGGCGTCGCGCCACAGGGCCAGGGGGCGGATTTCGGCCCCGTGCCAGCTCCAGGCCAGGACGGCCAGCCCGCCGGCCCAATACAGGCCCCGACGCGCCCGCGAGGAGAAACCGCCCCCCCCGGTTTCCGCGGGGGAAGATGAAACGGGATCCGACATGGTCAGCGCTTACTTTCCGGCCGGGGCGAGCTTGGAGAGCTCTTCCAGCTTGCGGTCGATTTCCGCCAGGGCCGCGGTTTTTTCGGCGGCCGGCATCTTTTCGTCGTTTTCCACCTTGCTCTTGCTCTTGAACAGTTCCAACTGGCGGATGGGGATCAACTGGTTATTGTCGGACTTCTTAAAGCCGCTCCACTGCATGGGTTCCATGATGTCCCGGTCGTGAATCCGCTGTTGTTCATCGCCGATCCGGCCGTATTCCAGGAAAAACTTCTCGATGGCCGCCTTGACCTTCGGGTCGAGATCGGCGCGCCGCACGATGGGATCGCTGGCGATGAGCGGGCTGGTCCAGATGACCTTGATCAGGGCCCGCTTGTCGGGGGCGGTCAGTTCCAGCCGGTCGAGGTTCTCGCTGTTGTTGGTGGCCACGTCCACCTGTTTGTTGGCCACCGACAGGGCGTTGGCCTCGTGGTTGGCGTTGACGCTTCTTTTGAAGGCCTTTTTGGAATCCACCCCATTGAGGGCGAAAACATAATAGGACGGCACCAGGAAACCGGAGGTGGAGTTGGGGTCGCCGTTGCCGAAGGTGAGGTCGGCGGCGTTTTTCAAGACGTCCTCCAGGCTGCTTAAGGGGGAACCCTTATGGACGATGAGGTGCGAGTAATAGCCCTCGCTGCCGTCCTTGTAGATCACCTGCATGAAGACCTCGCCCCCGGCCCGGTCAACGGCCTCCATGGCCGCCTTGTTGCCGATCCAGGCCAGTTGGACCTTGCCGAAGCGCATGGCCTCGACGATGCCGGCGTAGTCGGAGGCGAAAAAGGGCCTGATTTTAAGGCCAGTCCGGGCTTCCATGTCGGCCAGGAAGGGCTCCCAGATCTGCCGCAGATTCTGCGAGGACTCGGTGGACATGATGCCGAAGCTGATCTCTTCGGCGGCCCCGGCCGGGGCGGCGGGAAGGCCGGGAACCATCAGGGCGGACAACAACAGCACGAGCGGGAAAAAGCGCATGGGGGATCTTCTCCTGAAGAAGGTTGGAGGCGATTGAACCTCGCTTGGATATCGGCGGGCCGCGAATTACGAGGCCAAGGCCAGGCGGGGTTGGGCGACGAGCGGGTTGAACACGGGGGCCGGAGCCGGCTTTTCGAACATCTCCTCGCTTTCGGCGCCGTAAATCTCCCGCAAAAGAGCCGGGGTGAGGTCGCGGCTGGGGCCGTCATAAACCACTTTCCCGTGGTGGAGGGCCACCGTGCGGGGACAGTATTTGACGGCGTAGTCGACCTGGTGGAGGGTGACCACCACGGTCAGGCCCTCCTCGCGGTTGAGGGTGGACATGATCTCCATGACCCGACGGGATGATTCGGGGTCCAGCGAGGCTATGGGCTCGTCGGCCAGAAGCAGCCGGGCCTTCTGCACCAGGGCCCGGGCGATGGCCGCCCGCTGCTGCTGGCCGCCGGACAGGGTGGAGGCCCGCTGGCGGGCGGTGGAGCCGATGCCCACCCGCTCCAGGGCCTCGAAGGCCAGGCGGCGGTCCTCGCTCCGGAAGGCCAGGCTCAGGGACCGCCACAGGGGGGTGCGGCCCAGGGCCCCCAGAAGCACGTTGGTGTGGACGCTCAAGCGACCCACCAGGTTGAACTGCTGGAAAACCATGCCGATGCCCCGGCGTAAGGGACGGATGCCGGCGGCCAGGCTGCCGTTTTCCTGGATCGCCTTATGATCCACCACCACCCGGCCGCCCAGCCGGTCGGCGGCGACCAGCCCGGACAAATGGCGCAGCAGCGTGGATTTGCCGGATCCGGAGGCCCCGATCAGGGCCACCATCTCGCCGGGGGCGATTTCCAGGCTGACGTCGTCGAGGGCCTTAACGGCGCCGAAGCTTTTATTCAACTGATGAATGCGAATCATGATTACCTCCCGCCCCGGAGGGGCATTACGCCGCCGGAATCCACCGGGCGGCGGCCGGGACGAATTAATACCCGTCCCCGATCCACGAGCCGTAACTGAGACGGATCATAGAGGAGGCAGGTTACAGCGGGGTTACAGGCAGGTTATATTTCTGTGAAATCGAAAAAAGAAGCGCGGGGCGGGTTGGAGGCGTGGTCGGGTGCGGGGCGGCCGACGGAGCCGGCTCTCCGGAAGCTCAGGGCCATCGAAAAGCTGGGTGATGATTCGCGGCGGTCTCAGCCGTCGGCCGGGGCGCTGCCCCGGACCCCGCCAGGGGAGGGCCCTGC
>JAVBLB010000075.1:0-24207 GCA_031553735.1 Candidatus Adiutrix sp. | reverse complement strand
CCCCCACGACCGTCATCACTCTGTCCCAACACGACGCTCTTCCGCTCTGGCTCAACCTGAACACCGGCGACGGCAGCACCACCGGCTCGTTCAAAACCGGGGACATCGGGAGCACCGACATACGCACCGGCACGAACAGCGGGTTGGGCAACTATGAAACCGGCGACGGCGACACGGTCAACCTGAACACCGGCGACGGCAGCACCACCGGTTCGATCAAGACCGGCGACGTCGGGAACACCGACATACGCACCGGCGCGAACAGCGAGTTGGGCAACTATGAAACCGGCGACGGCGACACGGTCAACCTGAACACCGGCGACGAAAGCACCACCGGTTCGATCAAGACCGGCGACGTAGGGAACACCGACATACGCACCGGCGCGGGCAGCCGCCTGGATAACTACGAAACCGGCGACGGCGACACGGTCAACGTGAACACCGGGACCAACAGCACCACCGGCTCGATCCACACCGGGAACATCGGGGACACCGACATACGCACCGGCGCGAGCAGCCGCCTGGACAACTATGAAACCGGGGACGGTGATAGGCTCAACCTGAACACCGGCACTAACAGCACCACCGGCTCGATCAAAACCGGGGACATCAGAAATACCGGAGTGCGCACCGGCGAAGGCAGCCGCCTGAACAGCTACGTTACCGGCAATGGCGATACGGCAGACTTCGATTTGGGCGCCAACAGCCAGGTCGGCAGAATACAAACCCAGGATGTCAACGGCAACTACAACTTAAACCCGAACAGCACGCTGGGGCAACTCGACACGGGAGCCGGCAACGAGTACCTGACCATGGCTGACGGCAGCCAAATCGGCGGCGCCAACCTGGGGGCCGGCCACAATGTGGTCGACACCAGCCTGATGAATAATTCCACCCATTGGCGCGTGGCATCCACCGGCAATAAGCAAACCACCTCGATGAGCAGTAAAAACGGCACCCGGGTGGGCACCATGACCGGGCTGAATCAGATCATCGGCACCGGAAACGGCGACACCCTCGAATACCTGGGGCCTGATTATGTCCGGTGGGTGGTCGACTATCACAACCAAGGCAATGTCAACGGCCTGGCCTTCGACGGGGTGACCACCAGCATTCACAACTCACCCGGCGGCGGTCAATTCTATTTGGATGCCCGCATGGACAACATCATAGTCCGTCAATCGGGGCTCACTTTGATTGTTGGGGAAAAGGGCTATTATAACTCCATCCAAAATGTTTACCTCACGTCCCTGCGAATCCTGGGGGCCTGGCACCGGCCTGAACTGCCCGACTTGAACTCGCTTTTCGACCGGGCCTCGATGGTCTCGACCGTCGACTTGCTGGCCCTGTTCAGCGGCCCCCAGAGCTGGACGCAATATGATTACCAGTTGGCTGAAACCCATTTCTATGCCGCCTCGGCTTTCAGCTATGGCGCTAGCCAGGTCATAACCGAGGCCGAAGAAATACCGGAAGACACCCAGGCGACCAGCGACGACGACCAGGAGAAAAAGCCGGTCGAGACCCGGGATGAATCCGGCGAGCCGTCCACTGCTCCTCCCACGGATGATGATTCCGGAGTCGGCGAGACTCCTCCGAAAGAAGGGGAAGAGAAAGAGAAAAAATCTGAGGAAAAGCGCACTCAGCAATAAGCCGACCAACCCCGGCAATGTCCCGACCAATGGAGTCGGAGGCTTAACCAGGGGCGAATCGACGCCGAATAAAAAGAGCCGGGGCTGGTTTTCCACAGCCCCGGCTCTTTTATTCGTTCCCCGCGCCTGCCTCGCCGGTGGGCGCGGGGGAACGCTTATATCAAATTCGCACGTCGGGGCGGGCCGACCAAATAATACCAAGTTGCATTCAATGAGAATTGAATGCAGGACGCCAAAGTTTTTGAAAAACAGGCGGAGCCTGATTTTTCAAAAACTTGCGGGCGGCGGAAGACCGCCGCCATACCAAGTTGCAATCAAATTCAAAGCAATTTGATTGCAACTTGGTATAAAAGCCCATCCTGATGGAGAAATGGTATAACTCACCAGAGCTGTCAGCATTTTAAAAACAGAGGAGGGAGCTCCGCTCCCTCCTCTGTTTTTTGGTGCTACAAACGACTCAGATGGTCTCGGCTTCCCAAACGTTGCGGCCTCAGCCGCCCAGCGAAGCGAGTGCGGAGAGGATGCGCCAGCATCCGGTGGGTCCAGGGCTATGCCCTGGCTGGTCATTCGCCGGAGGGGGTGGGCGGGGTCCAGGGGGCGGCTTGGTCGGGCTGAACCTGGGGCGGGGGCAGCTTTTCGGCCACGATGGAGGGGTCGAAATAGGCGGCCAGCATCTGGCGGGCCACCGGGGCGGCGAAACTGCCGCCGCCGCCGGCGTGCTCCAGCAGCACCGTGACCACCACTTCCGGGTTTTCCGCCGGCGCATAACTGGTGAACCAGGCGTGGTCCCGGTATTTATAGGGCAACTGGCCCTTGGCGTAGGCCTGGAACCGCTTCTGGCTGACCACCTGGGAAGTGCCGGTCTTGCCGGCGACGTGAAGGCCAGGCAGAGCCGCCCGCCAGCCGGTTCCGCCGGGATCGTTGACCACCGCCTCCAAGCCCTGCTGAACGGCCCGGATGTATTCGGGCCGGACATCGAGACGACTGATCAACTCCGGCTCAAAGCGCTTGACCACCCGGCCGTCCACATCGGTGACCTCCTTGACCAGGTGAGGCCGGTACAGCCGGCCGCCGTTGGCCAGCATCGCGGTGAACTGGGCCACCTGGAGGGGGCTGCACAAAACGTAGCCCTGGCCGATGGAAACCGGCAGGGTTTCCCCGGGCGACCATCTCTGGCCGAAGCGGCGCTGCTTCCAGGCGGTGTCGGGGATGAGGCCGGGCTGCTCAGCCCACAGTTCCACCCCCAGGCGGCGGCCCAGGCCGAAAAGCTCCCGGGCCCGCCGGGCCAGGCGGTCCACCCCCAGGCGACGGCCGACCTCGTAATAATACACGTCGCAGGACACCCGGAGGGACTTGCGCAGATCCACCGCGCCGTGCCCGAAGCGATTGTGGCAGCCGAAGGTGTGGTCGCCAAGTTTCAGGCTGCCGTTACAGTGAAAGACGGTGTCCGGCGTGATGATGCCTTCGGCCATGGCGGCCAGGGCCACCACGATCTTGAAGGTCGAACCCGGGGGATACTGGCCGGATACGGCCCGGTTGGTCATGGGGTGGAAGGGGTCTTCCTGCAGGGATTTCCAACGCTCGGGAGTGATGCCGCCGGCGAAATCGCCGAGGCTGAAAGTGGGGCTGGAAGCCAGGGCCAGAATTTCAAAGGTGCGGGGATCCAGGACCACGATGGCCCCGGCCCGCTCGCCCAGAAGGGCCTGCCCCAGGGCCTGCAGGCGGCTGTCGATGGTCAGGCGGACGTTGTAGCCCGATTCGGGGTTGATCACGTCCAACTCCCGAAGCACCCGGCTCCGGGAATCGATCTCCCGCTTGGCCGAGCCCCGGCGGCCCTGGAGGTACCACTCCAGGCTCTGCTCCACGCCGCTCTGCCCCACCAGATCGCCGGCCCGATGCGGCCGAACCTGCTTTTCCACCTCCGCCCGGGCCTCTTCACGGGTCTCCCCTTCGAGCACCTGTTCCCGGATGCCCTCCTCAAGCCGGGCCCGCTCGCCGTCCAACTGCTTTTGGCCGATTTCACCGAGATAGCCGATCAGATGGGAGGCCAGCACCGTCACCAGGGGCTGGCGCACGGCGCTGACTCGAATATCCAGGCCGTCCAGGCGCCAACGCCGGCTTTCCACGGCCACCAGTTCCTCCCGGGTCAGACCGGAGACCAGGACCGGGGGGTTCTGCACGGCTTTCGGCAGCTCTTCATATTTCCGCATCAGCTCATCGGCCGGCCGGCCGGTAATGGCCGCCAATTCCCCCACCAGGGCCGCGGCGTCCTTGACTTCCCCCTTCCGCACGCAGAGATCGAAGCTGGCCCGGTTGTTCACCAGCACCGTCCCGTCCCGATCCATCAAGAGGCCCCGCACCGGGGGCAGTTCCACCACTTCGGTGCGGTTCGACTCGCTCCGGCCGCGAAGCTCCCCCCCTTTGATGACCTGGAGGTACCAGAGCCGAACCCCGAGGATCATGAAAAAGAAAATCATCCCCCAGAACAGGAAGTAATAGCGGCCTCCGGAACCGTCGCGACGGCCGGAGAAAGGCTGGTGGTGCTTATCCATCTTGCGGGTCTTTACGGCGAGTCAGCCAATCGAGGAGGCTGAAGATGAGCGGGGCGGTCAGGGCGGTCATCAGCGAAGACACCAGGAAGGCCGGCAAAGGGTTGAACCGACGGCCCGGCCAGCCCAGAATGGCCATGACCGGAGTCATGACGAACAGGTAGCCGCCGAAGCAGAGCATGAAGACGAGCGGAGTCAGGACCAGAGGGTTGAAGAAATTGAGGCGGGAGCGGAAGGGATGGAACAGCCAGGTGACCATCATCAGGGAAAAGGGCCACAGCCCCAACCACAGGCCCCCCAGAGCGTCGCGGAAGAAGCCCAGGACCAGGGAGGCCAGGGCCGTCACCCATAATTCGCTCCGCAGGGCCACATACAGCGCCAACACCAGCACCCATTCCGGGCCATAGCCGGGAAAGCCGACCAGGGCGGTCAGGGCCCCCTGGATGATGACCAGAATCAAACCGCAGGCGGCCACTTTTAAAAACTCACGCGGCCCGAAGACCGGCGGCGCGGCGGGATACAGGGTGCCCATGGTTCACCTTCGGCCCGCGACCGGGCCGCGATCAACGGCGGCCGGGACAAAATCGCGGCGCTCAGCGCCCCCGCCCGCCCGAAACGAATGCACGGTCATTCCGGGGCCGGGCTTTCGGCGGCGCGGCTCTCCTCGGCCCGGCGACGGGCCTCCTCGGCCTCTTCCAGAAGCGGACGCAGACGGGGCGCCAGAGACAACCAATCGACGGGCGGCCCCTGGTTGATGACCACCATCACTTCCTCCAGGCGGTCGAACACCACCTGGGGGATCACCTCCACAGCCGCGAACATGTCGGCGCTCTGACGGTTGACCTGGCCGACCGTGCCCAGAGCCAGCCCCCGCGGAAATACGCCGTCGAGCCCGGAAGTAACCACCAGGTCTCCGGGGCGGACGTCCTCGTCCTTACGAACATAACGCAGGCTCATGGGGCGGGCCCCCTGCCCGCTCAAAATACCCACGGCCCGGGTCCGCTGCACGAAAGAATCGATGGAACTGTTGAAATCCGTGGCTAAAAGCACCCGAGCATAGTTGGGCGTGACTTCCACCACCCGGCCCACCACGCCTTGGTCATGCACCACGGCCTGATTCACGGCCACTCCATCCCGGGCGCCGACGCTGATGATGACCGAGCGGAACCAGGGGCCAGGCTCCCAGGCCAGGATGTAAGCCGGTTTCATCAAAAGATGGGGATAGGCCGGCCGCAGTCCCAACAGGCCGGTCAGCCGCTCGTTGGCGGCCTGATATTCTCCAAGCTGAGCCAGCTGCTGCTCCTGGCGGGTCAGAATCTCCCTTAAGGTCCGGTTTTCCTCCCGCAGCCCCACCAGGGCCAGGTAACCGGACCAAAACCGCTCCACTTCCCGGGCTGAAGCGGTCAAAACCCGCTCCACCGGCCCCACCACCTCCAACAGCAGCGAAGTCGGGACAGAGCCCCGCTCCGGCTGGCGGCTGGAGGCCGACAGCAAAGCCATGGACAAAAGCAGCGTCGCCGCCGGCAAAAGCCATTTCAAACGCTCAAACATTCACCAACCCGGAAGATGCCGGCCCCGCGCGCCGCCGGGAGCGGTCGCCCTCGACTGGAGGGAGAAATGGAGGAACAGTCAACCATCGGCTCGCTATTGGATGCTGATGAGCCGCAGCACATCCAGGCTTTCGATGGCCCGGCCGCTGCCCACCGCCACGGTGATGAGCGGGTCGTCGGCGATGACGATCGGCAGGCCCGTCTCTTCGCGCAGCAGAACATCCAGCCGACGCAGCTTGGCCCCGCCGCCGGTAAGGACGATGCCGCGATCGACGATATCGGCGGCCAATTCGGGAGGCGTCTGCTCCAGGGCGATGCGCACGGTCTCCACGATGGCGTCCACCTGCTCGATGATGGCCTTGCGGATTTCCTCCGAATCAATGGCCACCACTTTGGGGATGCCGGTGACCGTGTCCCGGCCCTTGACTTCCAGAGTCTCGACCTGATCGGAGGGATAGGCGGTGCCGATTTCCTGTTTGATCATCTCCGCGGTCCGATCACCGATCAAGAGGTTGTATTTCTTACGGATATAGTGGGAAATGGCTTCGTCCATCTTGTCGCCCCCCACCCGCATGCTCTTGGAATACACGATGCCGGCCAGGGAGATGACGGCCACTTCGGTGGTGCCGCCGCCGATGTCCACCACCATGTTGGCGGTGGGCTCGGTCACCGGCAGGCCCGCCCCGATGGCCGCGGCCATGGGTTCCTCAATGAGATAGACCTCACTGGCCCCGGCCTGTTCGGCGGCTTCGCGCACGGCTTTCTTTTCCACCTGGGTGATGCCCGAAGGAACGGCCACAATGATGCGGGGCTTGAGGAAGGTTCGCCGTTGAGCTTTGCGGATAAAATGGCGCAGCATGGCCTGGGTGATTTCGAAATCCGCGATGACCCCGTCCTTCATGGGGCGGATGGCCACGATGTTGCCGGGGGTCTTGCCCAGCATTTCCTTGGCTTCATGCCCCACGGCCAGCACCTTGCCGGCCTTGCCGTCCTTGCGCACCGCCACCACCGAAGGCTCCGACAGAACCACGCCGCGCCCCTTGAGATACACCAGGGTGTTGGCGGTGCCCAAATCGATGGCCAAATCGTTGGAAAACAGGTTGAAACAGTTAAATATGGAGGACAGTTTCATAGTATATATCAATCCGGAGGGTCCAGGGCCATGGAATTTCAGACGGGCCGGCCGGGATCGGGCGAGAAAGCCGAACAATCCGGCCGTCGAGCCGGCCGGACCGCCGACCAGCGCCGGGCGGGGGCGGAGTTCGGGGTGCGGACGCAATGGCCTCCGATCTTATTGGATTTTCCGCTCAGGCCTGGGCGGAAAATCCAATAAGATCGGGCTTGGCCCATCTTTTAAAAGAAAAAACGTCTTCAAATCAAACTCTGTTTGATTTGGGCTTGAATTTAAAGACGGTTCGGCGGCCCCAGGCCTCTGCGGAGCGTAACGAAAAGACCACTGAACAAGATACTATACCCCGACCAGAGATAAGTTGCAACCGGGCTGATGGAAAAAAAAGACGCCGCCAGAAATTTCTTTCCGGCGGCGTCGAATAGTGGCGGGAAATCAATTCCATAGCACTGAAACCGGAGGGACGGACCATCATTGGCCCCAAGGCCCGGGGCCTCAATCCTCCTTGGTTTCGGAGCTTTCCGGGGAGTCCGCGACGGCTTCGGCCGGAGCCGGGGCGGCCGCCTTTTTGGCCGACTGGGCCACCCGCTTGGAACGGTCGCCGGCGGCGGATTTAGCCTTCTTGGGAGCGCCACCGCCGGTCCGGGCTTTTTCCTGGCCGGCCTTGGTCAGCTCCAGGATGACCATGGGGGCGGCGTCGCCTTTCCGCAGTCCGGTTTTGACCATGATCGTATAGCCGCAGGAGCGGTCGCCAAATCGGGCGGCGGCATCGGTGAAGACTTTATCCAACACCGTCCGCTTGGTGATGACCGCCGCCGCCTGACGGAAGGCGGCCAGATCGGTCTTGCCGTTCTTGGCCAAGCCAATCATCCGGTCGGCCAGGGGGCGCAGGGCCTTGGCCTTGGACAGGGTGGTGGTGATGCGGTCATATTCGAATAAACTGGTGACCATGTTACGCAGCATGGCGTCGCGGTGGCTGGCGGTGCGGCCCAGTTTGACGTTCGCTTTGCGGTGCCTCATAACTTCTATTCCTTCTTGGTGGGAGTCGCCGGCGGCACAAAGCCATCGACTTTCATGCCCAGGGAAAGGCCCATTTCAGTGAGCACTTCCTTGATTTCATTTAAAGACTTGCGCCCGAAATTCTTGGTGCGCAGCATCTCGGCCTCGGTGCGCTGCACCAGTTCGCCAATGTAAAAAATATTGGCGTTCTTCAGGCAGTTGGCCGACCGCACCGACAGTTCCAGTTCATCGACCGTGCGGTAGAAGTTGTCGTTCTGACCGGCGCCGGGCTGTTCATCGGACGAGGCGATCAGGGACGGAGCGTCCTCTTCGAAATTGATGAAAATGGTCAGTTGATCCTTGAGAATCTTGGCGGCATAAGCCACCGCGTCCTGAGGGGTGAGGCTGCCGTCGGTCCAGACTTCCAGGGTCAGCTTGTCGTAGTCGGTCTTCTGGCCCACGCGGGCGTTGGTGACCACGAAATTGACCTTGCGAATGGGCGAGAACAGGGCGTCGATGGGAATCTCGCCGATGACCTGCTCATCGGTGGGGCTTTTTTCCGCCGGAACATAGCCCTTGCCCGAGGCCACGGCCATTTCCATCTTCAAGGTGCCGCCACGGGCCAGAGTGGCGATGTGCTTGTCCCGGTTGAGGACGTCCACCTGGGCATCGGTGAGGATATCAGCGGCCGTGACCTTGTGGGGACCGGTGACATCGACCCGGACGGTCCGGGGTTGGGCGCTGTGCAGCTTCAGACGCACTTCCTTGAGGTTGAGGATGACGTCGGAAACGTCCTCCAGCACGCCGGGGATGGTCGTCAATTCATGCAGCACGCCCTCGATTTTCACCGAGACGATGGCCGCACCCTGCAGGGACGACAACAGAATGCGCCGCAGAGCGTTGCCCAGGGTCAGGCCGAAGCCGCGCTCCAGGGGCTCGCAGACAAATTTACCGTAATTGGCGTTGCGGTCATACGATTCAACTTCAACTTTTTTAGGCTTTATCAGATCTTTCCAGTTTTTATCCATACCCTCTCCCAGGAACCACTCCAGGTTATTGCGGGCCGCTCCTTCAGGTCCGGGAGCCTTTCAGACGCTCTCAGCCGTAGGCGCCAAAAAGCGCCGGCCGGACGATCACCGTCGCCATAAAACGTCTTGACTCACAGACAGAGCCGCTTTGGGGCTGTTCGAACACCATGAAGAGCCGGGGACGGCTTTGCCTCCCCCTACTCCCGGCCGCGTCATCGAGAAAGACGGAGACGGTCACGCCTTCGTCCCGACCGCCGCCATCCAAACTCAATGTGGCTGCGGCGATCAATGGCCTCTCCGGGACTCAGACGCGGCGGCGCTTGGGAGGACGGCAGCCGTTATGAGGCACGGGAGTCACGTCCCGAATGAGAGTCACATTGAAACCGGCCGACTGCAGGCCGCGCAGAGCCGACTCCCGACCGCTTCCGGGGCCCTTGATATAGACTTCCACGGTCCGCATGCCATGTTCCATGGCCTTCTTGGCCGCGTCCTCGACCGCGGTCTGGGCGGCGTACGGCGTGGATTTGCGGGACCCTTTGAACCCCTGGATCCCGGCGCTTGACCAGGCGATGGTGTTGCCGCGAGGATCGGTGATGGTCACGATGGTATTGTTGAAAGTGGCCTGAATATGGGCCACCCCCACCGGAATACTCTTTTTTTCTTTTTTCTTGCGGGTCCTGCGAACAGCTTTATTGGCGGACATATGGTCACCCTTTCCCGAATCTTTCTGGGATATGGGGAACCTCTAAAAAACGCCGACTTCTGACGGCCGGCGGCGTGGACTTGTCGTCCCGCCGCCGGGAAGGGCAATTTTCAGAGGTTGCCATGGTTTATCAACGCCCCGATGGGGCCATGCACCAGCGCACTCACGTCAGGGACGTTTGGCGCCGGACGGAGCGAAGACGCGATCGCCTCCACCCGCATATCAGGAAAACGCCGTTTTCACCGGTGTGGAAACGGAGACCGCTATGGTCAAAAGCGGTCCATTATTTCTTTTTCTTACCGACCACGGAACGGCGCGGCCCCTTGCGGGTGCGGGCGTTGGTATGGGTGCGCTGCCCCCGGACCGGCAAACCCCGGCGGTGACGCAGGCCGCGATAACAGCCCAGGTCCATCAAGCGCTTGATGCTCATGGTTATATCACGCCTAAGGTCACCCTCGACCTTGAATTCGGTGTCGATGACCCGGCGGATACGAGCGACCTCGTCGTCGGTCAGGTTGTCGGCTTTTATCCCGAAATCAACCCCGGCCTTGGTCAGGATCTCGTGGGCGCTGGGCCGGCCGATACCGTAAATATAGGTCAGGGCTATTTCGATGCGCTTTTGGCGGGGCAAGTCAATGCCGGAAATCCTGGGCACCTGTCAAATCCTCCTGCGGACAACCCCGGAGCGGTTCGGCCAGACAAACCCGCCGAGCCGAAACCCAGGCCGGATTAACGCCGTCCGCGCGACCGACCCAAGGGGCCATTGGTTTATAGAACAAATTCGCCTACGACGCATGGCCGATGGCTGTCAAACATGTATCCGGAATCGGAGCCCACCTCGAAGGAGCCGGCCGGGGCCGCCCCTGAAAGGAGCCTGACCAGGCCTTTCCCCCGGGCTCGCAACCGCCCTTAACCTTGACGCTGCTTGTGCTTGGGATTTTGACAGATCACCCGCACTTGGCCAAAGCGACGAATAATTTTGCATTTCATGCACATTTTTTTGACTGAAGAGCGAACTTTCATCGTATCATCCCTATTCCTAAACCGGTCAACCGATTTATATCTGTGACTTCCGCGGCCACCGTCGGCGACCGGTTTTATCGAACCCCGTCCGGAACTCACTCCCAAGCAGGATCAGACCGCGCCCAAGGCGGCAAAAATCCGTGTCTTGATCTCATCCACCGGTCCGTCGCCCTCGATGGCCCTCAAGAGGCCCCGCAGGCCGTACCATTCCACCAGCGGGCTGGTTTGATCGTGATACACCTTGAGTCGGTTGAGGATGGTGGCTTCCATGTCGTCGTCGCGCTGATAGATCGCCCCTCCGCACTTGGGGCAATGGCCATCGGCCGGCGGCGGTGAAAATTCGACGTGAAACCCGGCCCCGCAGTCGCGGCACTGACGCCGGCCGGCCAGGCGGGACACCAGCACCGCGTCGGGCACATTCAGGCAAACACAGTGATCAACCCGGCGGCCTTTTTGCGCAAGATAATCGCTCAAAGCCTGAGCCTGGGGCACCGTGCGGGGAAAGCCATCCAACAGAGCGCCGGCCGCGGCATCGGGGGCGTCCAGCCGGTCGCCCACCAGGCGAACCACCAGTTCGTCGGGCACCAGAGCCCCGGCTTCCATGTATTTCTTGGCTTCCAGCCCCAGGGGGGTACCCTGCTTCAAGTTGGCCCGGAAAATATCGCCGGTGGAAATGTGGGGGATACCGAACCGTTCAGCGATGGCTCCGGCTTGAGTGCCTTTGCCCGCGCCCGGAGGGCCCAATAAAATAATGATCATGGCATCCTCCTCTTTCCTGCCCCCGTCACGCCGTGAATCAAGCCTTCCGCACCCGGCCGGATGAGTCGGCCGCCCAGCTTACCTCAGCGGAGGTTTCAGGAGCCAAACGTGTATTCTTATACGATTCGGACTCGAAAGTCAAGGCCTTTTTAACGACGGATCCGCCCGGTCGAGCCGTAACTAGGATCGGCGGTAGCGCGTCCGCTGGCCCCTCGTTTCATGAAGGCCTCGTAATGCTGATTCATCAAGTGGCTTTGAATCTGACTCAAAGTGTCGATGGCCACGCCCACCACGATCAAAAGCGCGGTGCCGCCGAAGAAGAACTCGGCGTGAAAATACTGACTGACAAAGGTCGGCAGAAGGCAGATCAGCGAGATATAAATAGCCCCCCACATGACGATGCGGGTCAAAACCTTGTCAATGTATTCCGCTGTCTTGGCCCCCGGCCGGATACCGGGAATGAAGCCACCCTGTTTTTTCATATTTTCGGCCACGTCGACCGGGTTGAAGGTCACCCCGGTGTAGAAGTAGCAGAAGAAAACGATAAGAACCACGTACAGCAGGTTATAAGCCCAGCCGCCGGGGTTGAGCCATTCGGCAGCCATCTTGAAATACTGGTTGTCGATGAGCTGGGCCAGGGTGGCCGGAAACATGATCAGAGAGCTGGCGAAAATCGGGGGAATGACCCCGGCCGGGTTCAGCTTCAACGGCAGGTGCGTCAGGCCGCCCTTCATCAGGCGGCGGCCCACCATCCGCTGGGCGTGCTGCACCGTGATCCGGCGCTGGGCTCGCTCGCAGAAAACCACCGCAGCCACGATCACGATCATGCCCACCAGCAGGAACAGGGCGGTGAAGAAAGACATTTCCCCGCCGGAAACCTGTTGGATGGTGCGCACCGTGGCGCTGGGCAGGCCCTGGACGATACCGGCGAAAATGATCAGGGAAATGCCGTTGCCGATGCCCCGTTCGGTGATCTGCTCGCCCAGCCACATGATGAAAGCCGTGCCTGCGGTCAGGGTGATCATGGTCATGAGCCGGAAATGCATGCCCGGTTCCATCACCACCTTACCGGTGGATATCTGCATGCTTTCCAGGCCCACGGCGATGATGTAGCCCTGGAACAGGGACAGAAACACCGTCCCGTAGCGGGCGTACTGGGTCAGCTTGCGGCGCCCCTCCTGGCCGCCCTCTTTTTTCAGGCGGTGCAGGTGCGGCCAGACCACGGTGAGCAGTTCCACAATGATCTGGGCCGAGATATAGGGCATGATGCCCAGGGCAAAAACCGAGAACTGGGACAGGGCCCGCCCGGAGAACATGTCGAAAAGCCCCAGGAGAGTGCCCTGCAGATTCCGGAAATACTCGGCCAGGACCGTGGTATCGACCCCGGGGGTGGGGATGTGCACGCCGATCCGATAGACGGCCAGCATGATAAGCACAAAAAAGATGCGCTTCCTGAGTTCCGGAGCCCGGCCGATATTTTCTAATCCGCCTAATGCCAATTTCGTTCCTCTGTTTGGCCCGGACCCGCCGGGTGCGGCGGAGCGTTTCCGCTCTTCAAGCTCGGGCGGGAATTAGGTGGGGAGGCAATTGAGCCTGACCAACCAAGTTGGCGATGCCAACTCACGGACGACCAATGTTCACTCCCCAAAACCCGCCTGCGACCGCGCCCGCGGGGCGCATCATCCGTCCGGGCTCAGAGCGCGTTGATCTCCACGGTGCCGCCGGCCTCTTGAATTAAAGTGGTCGCTTTTTCCGAGGCGGCCTGAACCTTGATGGTCAGGGGGCGGTCAATGATGCCCTTAGCCAGCAGCTTGACCGGCAACCCCTCGTGGCGGATCAAACCGGCCGCCGCCAAAGCCTGGCCATCGATAACGCTCCCGGCCGCGAAAGTCTTCAGGGCGCCGAGATTGACCAGAGCGTAGCTCTTCTTGAACAAATTGGTGAAGCCGCGCTTGGGAAGCCGGCGCTGAAGCGGCATCTGCCCGCCTTCGAAGCCAGGGCCCACTCCGCCGCCGCTGCGGGCTTTCTGCCCCTTATGGCCGCGACCGGCGGTCTTGCCCCAGCCGGAGCCTTCACCCCGGCCGATGCGCTTGGCTTTTTTCTTCGAACCCGGCAGGGGGCTGAGACTGTGCAGATCCATGGCTTGAACCTCTTATTCTTCAACCTTCAAAAGGTAATTCACGGTATTGATCATCCCCCGGATGGCCGGGTTGTCTTTCTGAACCACGGTGTGGCCGGGGTGACGTAGCCCCAAGGCCCTTATCGTGCGGCGGTGGGCCGGGATACGGCCGATGACGCTGCGCACCTGGGTGATTTTAATTTCTTTGTCCATATCGATACACCATTTTTTTAAGGATGGAGGTGATTGAACCCCCGTGTCGAACCATGCAACCAGCCCATGAAGCGGCGACGACAACGCATGGCCCCCATTCGGGGCTCATTTGTCAGTCCACCGGTCAAACAGGGTCGCGGACGTTCTGAAGCGCAAACCGAGAGCCGTGAAACTCCGCCATAGTCAAAGCGACTCCGGAGAGCTTACCTGACCAGAATCCCCCGGGGCATGGAAACTAACCCGTGGAGAAACAAGGGGGAACGCCTCAGACGCGCAGACGCTCCGCCGGAATGCCCCGTTCCTGAGCGACGGTCTTGGCCCGACGCATCCCCTTCAGGGCTTCCATGGTCGCCCGGACCACGTTGTGCGGATTGTTGGAGCCCAGGACCTTGGTCAGGATGTCCTGCACGCCGGCGGCTTCCACCACCGCGCGCACGGCCCCGCCGGCGATGACCCCGGTGCCCTTGGCCGCCGGTTTCAACAGGACCGAACCGGCCCCGGTATGACCAACGATCTGATGCGGCACGGTGGTGCCGGTCAGGTCGATTTTAATCATGGTTTTCTTGGCCTGTTCAAAACCCTTGCGGATGGCTTCCGGGACTTCGTTGGCCTTGCCCAGACCGAAGCCCACCCGGCCTTTGCCGTCGCCCACCACCACGATGGCGGAAAAGGAAAAACGGCGGCCACCCTTGACCACTTTGGCCACCCGGTTGATGTGGACGACCTTGTCGATTAAATTTTGTTCTTCTGCTTCCGGCCGGTACACGCGAGCCCTCCAAGCCTGTGAGTAATGAAGATCCGAATTGAACGGGCCTTCGTCACGCCGCCGAACTCTCCCATGGGAGGCCGGCAATGCATCGCCCCAGCGGGGCGGCGGGTTTATTCGGACGGCGCCCTCCCCCTCTGGGCCGAGGCGCCGGAACACGATCAATCAAAAGCGGCGGGCCAAGAGCCCCTCGCCTCGGCCGCCGCGGCCCGAATCAGAAAGCGGCGCGGCGCACATGGCCCCTTCCTGGGGCTCAGAAATCCAGACCGCCCTCGCGGGCGCCTTCAGACAGGGCCTTGATCCGGCCGTGATACAGAAAACCGTTGCGGTCGAAGACCACCTTCAGGCAGCCCTTGCTCTTGACCTCTTCGGCAATGGCCCGACCAACGGCCCGGGCCGCCTCGGATTTCTTCAGGCCCTTGACGGTCTCCTTCAGCGCGGGGCTGAGGGTGGAAACGGCGGCCAGAGTGGTCCCCTGTTCGTCGTCGATCACCTGGGCGTAGATGTGGGCCGCGGAGCGGAAGACGCACAAACGGGGGCGTTCGCCGGTGCCCTGAACTTTTTTACGAACCCGCGCCTGCCGCTGCTGACGGGCGACCAGGCGAATGTTGGCCTTGCTCATTATGCCACCTCAAATATATACGCCAGCGACGGTCAAATTTTCGTCCCGGCCGCGGCTGTTTGTCATGAAGACGTTTCGGAAGCGTCCCGCCCCGGAGGAGCCGGCGTCCCGCTCATGCGGCGAATCTTTCAATCTTACCTGAACCCGGCGTTCTTGGCAATAAAATAATTCACCAAGCCCTGATATCGGCCCCGCAAACCGGCCCGCCGGCAGTCCGCCGGGCCGGAGAGCCCACCGATCACTTGCCGCCGGCCTTGCCCACTTTCCGGATGATGCGCTCCCCTTCATAGCGGATCCCTTTGCCCTTATAGGGTTCAGGTTTACGCAGGGCCCGGACCTTGGCCGCCACCTCGCCCAACACTTCTTTGTCGGCTCCGCTGAGGGTGATCTTGTAGGTCTTCGGGTCCACCTGGGCGCTGATGCCCTGGGGCAGAGGGAAATTGACCGGATGAGAAAAGCCCAGGGACAACTTCAGAGTCTGGCTGTCGGCCTCGGCCCGCCAGCCCACCCCGGTCATTTCCAGAACCTTGGTGAAGCCGGAGGAAACCCCGACCACCATGTTGCTGACCAGGGTCCGGGACAACCCCCACAGGGCCCGGCTTTCAGCCGTGTCGTCCACCGGGGCGACGGTGACCGAATCGCCGTCCACCTTCACAGATATCTTGGCATTGAGTTTCCGGGTCAGGGTGGTCTTGCCGCCGGTGACCTTGATGGTCGGGGCCTGCCATTCCACCTTGACGCCCTTGGGAACGGTGATGGGCATTTTCCCTATTCTGGACATAACATACCTTCTATCAGTCTGCATCCCCGAAAACGACAGGCTTCCGGGGCTGTATTGATGATTGCATCATCGGAACCCGCCCGGCGTGAAGCCGGTATGGATTCCGCCGGACCAGGCGGCTTGAGCCGTCACCAGATCTGGCAGATCATCTCCCCGCCAAGGTTCTGGCGCCGGGCTTCCTTGTCGGTCATGACCCCGGCGGAGGTGGAGACAATGGCCACCCCCAGACCGGAAAGAACCGGCTCGATCTCGACGGCCTTCTGATACAGACGGCGGCCGGGAGTGGACAGCCTGGTCAGGCCGTTAATGACCGGGGAGTTGCGATCGGAATATTTCAGGAAAACCCGTATCATGCCCTGCTTATTGTCCTTGGAGACCTTGAAGTTCTTGATGAACCCCTCGTCTTTAAGAATGCGGACGATGGCCACCTTGATCTTGGAGGCGGGCACGTCCACCCGGTCGTGCCGGGCGATGAGGGCATTGCGGATTCTGGTCAACAGGTCGGCGATGGGATCGGTCATGCTCATGGTTTCGCCCTCTTACCCGCGGGCCTTGATGACGCCGGGAATTTCACCGGCCAGGGCCATGTTGCGGAAACAGATGCGGCAGATGCTGTATTTGCGGAGAAAGGCCCGGGGACGACCGCAGATGGGGCAACGGTTATATTCCCTCACGCCGAATTTGGCCGGGCGGGCGGCTCTGATCATCATGGATTTTTTGGCCATGTTTATGAAAGCTCCTTAGTGCTGTTGCCCGCTCTTGCGGAAGGGCATGCCCAGTTCGGTCAGAAGAAACCGGGCTTCCTCGTCCGTTCTGGCGGTGGTCACGATACTGATATTCAAACCCTTGATCTTGTCGATCTTATCGTAGTCGATCTCGGGAAAAATGATATGTTCCTTGATGCCCAGGGTATAGTTGCCCCGGCCGTCGAAGGCCTTGGAGGAAACGCCGCGAAAGTCGCGAACGCGGGGCAGGACGATATTGATGAGCTTGTCCAGAAAATAGAACATCTTTTCGCGGCGCAGGGTCACCGTCACTCCGATGGGCATGCCCTCGCGGAGCTTGAAGGCGGCGATGGAGCGGCGGGCCTTGGTGATGACCGGCTTCTGGCCGCTGATGGCCGCCAGTTCCTGGGCGGCGCTGTCCAGAATCTTCGCGTTCTGGATGGCCTCGCCGAGGCCCATGTTGAGGCTGACCTTGACGATCCGGGGGACCTCGTTGACGTTCGTATAGTTGAATTCCTTGGCCAGTTTGGGGGCCACGGTCTTTTCGTAGAATTCCTTCATTCTGGGAGTATTGGACATGCTCTTCTCCTGAAATGGCTACCCTTTCCGGGCGCTCCGTCGGGTGGTCCGATGAGCTTTAAAGCGGTTGTCAATCAAGCCCCGATGGGGCGATACGCCGTCAGGCCGTCTTGTCGGCTGAACCGGAACGAAACTCGACGGCCCGCATCCTTTTCGGCCGAGCCCTTCCCGAGCCCGCAGCCGTCAGACGCGGGTCACTTCTCGTCGATGTGTTCCCGGCACTTCTTGCAGACGCGCACTTTGCGCGGCTTGTCCGAGCCGACCTGGGGCACGAAGGCCTGGGCCACCCGGGTGGCCTCGTTGCACTTGGGGCACAAGAGGGCCACATTGGAAATGTGGATGGGGGCTTCCTTCTCGATCTTGCCGCCCGGGGCACCGGGACCGCCGGGTTTGGTGTGGCGGGTGACCATATTGACACCCTCGACAATGACCCGAAGGGCGTTTTTGCCGGCCACCAGCTTCTTGACTTTGCCGATCTTGCCCCGGCTCTTGCCGGTGATGACTTCGACGCGGTCGTCTTTCTTGATATGGGTTTTCATGCTCATGGATATCACCTTACAGGACTTCGGGAGCCAGGGAAATGATCTTCATGAACCGCTTGGCGCGAAGCTCGCGGGCCACCGGGCCGAAGATGCGGGTGCCGATGGGTTCACGGGCGTTGTTGATCAGCACGGCGGAGTTGTCGTCGAACTTGATGAAGGAGCCGTCGAGCCGGCCCACTTCCTTGGCCGTCCGGACGACCACGGCCTTCATCACGTCGCCCTTCTTGACCTTGGAGTTCGGTAGGGCCTCTTTGACCGAGACCACGATAATATCACCCAAAGAGGCGTACCGCCGGCGGCTGCCGCCGAGCACCTTGATACAGTCGAGCTGTTTGGCGCCCGAGTTGTCGGCCACGGTCAATCTGGTTTCTGGCTGAATCATGATAGTGTCTCCACGAGCCTCAGACAGGCTCAATCCATAATATTCACAAAGGCGCCGAATCTTTGTCGAGGCGTCGCCATGGCCGGAGCCGGCAATCATCAATGAAACGCCCCGACCGGGTCCGCCGAGCCGGCCGGCGAAATCAGGCCCGGCGCTCGACGATGCGGGTCAGGCGCCAGCGCTTGAAACGGGACAGCGGACGGGATTCGATGATTTCCACCGTATCCCCCATGCGGGCGCAGTTCTGCTCGTCGTGGGCCATGAACTTGGCCCGACGGCGGATATATTTTTTGTAGACGGGGTGCTTGATGAGCCGGTTGACCAGAACGACCACGGTCTTGTCCATCTTGTCGGAGACGACCACCCCGGTCATGACCTTGTGTAAGCGCCTTGACTCTTCCACGGTTATCCCTCACTCGGGGAGGAATTGGCCTCCCGGTTCTTCAGTTCCCTGATGACGGTCTGGATGCGGGCGACGTCCTTCTTCACGTTTTTCATACGCTTGGGGTTTTCCAACTGACTGGTGCCGCGCTGCATCTGGAGATTGAACAGCTCGTCGCGCAGTTCCAGCTCCTTCTTCGTCAACTCTTCAGGCGTAAGCCCTCTGAGCTCCTGAAATTCTTTGGTTTTCACAATATCTCCCCCCGCAGGATAAACCGGGTCGGGAAGGGCAGCTTGTTGGCCGCCAGCCGGATGGCTTCGCGAGCCACCGTCTCCTGAACCCCGTCGAGTTCGAACAGTACCCGGCCGGGTTTGATGACCGCCACCCAGCCTTCCGGCGCGCCTTTGCCTTTGCCCATGCGGGTTTCCGCGGGCTTTTTGCAGACGGGCTTATCCGGGAAAATGCGAATCCAGAGCTGGCCACCCCTCTTGATATACCGGTTGATGGCCACGCGGGCGGCCTCAATCTGCTGAGTGGTCATATATCCGCGCTCCAGGGCCTGGAGTCCGAACTGGCCGAAGTCCAGCCGGGCTCCGCCCTTGGCCGGGCCGCCGCGGCGGCCCTTCTGCTGTTTGCGGAATTTCGTTCTCTTGGGGGCTAACATCAGTAGGCTCCTTCAAATATCACGTCTTCATCCCACGGAGAAGCGTTTGTATCAGACAATCCGGCCACCGGCCCGGGCAATGCCATTCGGCGGGAGTTGAACCAATCGTCCCGACCGCCGCGGTTCGACCATGATCCGGCGACGCGCCTCCGGGTCCGGAGACGGCCTTCGGGTCCGGTCGGCTCAGAAGCTCTCGGGCTGGTCGGCGGCCAGGACTTCGCCTTTGAAGACCCAGGCCTTGACCCCGATGACGCCATATGTGGTGTTGGCTTCGGCGAAACCGTAATCCACGTCGGCCCGCAGGGTGTGCAGAGGCACCCGGCCTTCACGATACCATTCCCGGCGGGCCATTTCCGCACCGCCCAGACGGCCTGCGCAGTGAATCTTGACGCCCTGGGCCCCGAACTTGAACGCCAGGGAAATGGACTTCTTCATGGCCCGGCGGAAGGCCACCCGGCGCTGCAGCTGCTGGGCCACGGCCTCGGCCACCAACTGGGCCGAAATCTCGGGTTTGCGCACTTCCTGAATGTCGATGAGGACTTCGCGGCGCAGAGGTTTTTTCTCCGGGCCGTTTTCACCCTGAACCACCACTTCGCGGCGGATGAGCCGTTCGACGTCCTTGCGCAGCACCTCGATGTCGGCGCCCTTCTTTCCGATGACGATACCCGGCCGGGCGGTGTGTATGCGCAGCTTGACCTTGTTGGCCGCCCGTTCTATTTCAATCTGGGAGACCCCGGCGGCTTCCAGCTTCTTTTTGACGTAATCGCGGATTTTTTTATCTTCCACCACCTGCTGACCGAAGTCGCGGCCGGCATACCAGCGTGAACTCCACGTCTTGATCACGCCTAAACGGAAACCTGTGGGGTGAGTTTTCTGACCCAAAACCTGTCCTCCCATGCGCGGCCCGTCGTCGGCGGACCGAAAGAGTTTGGCGGCTAATGCCGAAACCATATGCCGGCTCGTTATTCACGAGCCGTTTCGCGCCGGCCGGCACCTCGTTTCGCCAAGGCGGAGCCGGAACGAATTCCCGATCCCCCCAAAGCGGCCGCCGGGCGGCCGGCCGATGCGTTTACGCTTCTTTGACCACCACGGTGATGTGGCTGGTGCGTTTCAAAATGGGGTTGGCCCGCCCCTGGGACCGGGGGTGCCAGCGCTTCAGGGTGGGCCCGCCGTCGACATAGACGCGGTAGACCACCAGACGGTCGACATCGCCGACCTGGCTCTGGTTGCTGGAAGAAGCGTTGGCCACAGCCGAATTCAGAACCTTCAGCAACACCTGAGCCGATTTGTTGGGGCTGAAGGTCAGAGTGTTGATGGCCCGCTCGATGGGCTGGCCGATGATGTTGCGGGCCATGATCCGCACCTTGGCCGGCTGCACCCGGATATATTTGGCCACGGCCACGGCTTCGTCACGCGGGCGTTCCCGCCTCTTGCATTTCGGCCGGCCGTCGCCGGTATTCATTTGATTGACCATGTGACTGCCCCTCCTTACTTCTTGCCCTTCTTGACCTTTTTATCGGCCGCGTGGCTGTAAAAGGTGCGGGTGGGAGAGAATTCGCCCAGCTTGTGCCCGACCATGTTTTCAGTGACGAAGACCGGCACGAACTTCTTGCCGTTGTGCACGGCGAAGGTCAGGCCGACCATGTCGGGGATGATGGTGGAACGGCGGCTCCAGGTCTTGATGACCCGGCGGTCGTTGGCTTCGACCGCGGCCGAGACCTTGCTCATGACGTGATCATCCACGAAGGGTCCTTTTTTTACACTGCGGGGCATGGGCGCCTCTCCTTAGATATTACAACGCCTGCTTACTTGCTGTTGCGACGTTTCACGATAAATTTATTGGAAGGTTTGCTCTTCTTGCGGGTCTTGAAACCCTTGGTCGGCATACCCCAGGGAGAAACCGGATGGCGACCGCCGGAGCTGCGGCCCTCGCCGCCGCCCAAGGGGTGGTCGACCGGGTTCATGGCCACGCCGCGCACGTGGGGCCGACGGCCCAGCCAGCGGGTCCGCCCGGCCTTCCCGAGAGAGACGCTGTTGTGGTCGGCGTTCGAAAGCTGGCCGATGGTGGCCTTGCAGGCCGACAGGATCAGACGCATTTCGCCGGAAGGGAGTTTCAGAAGGGTGTATCCGCCCTCCTTGGCCATAACCTGGGCGTAATTGCCGGCCCCGCGGGCCAACTGACCGCCCTTGCCGGGCTTCATCTCCACATTGTGGACCAGGCTGCCCAGGGGCACCACCTTCAAGCTCATGGCGTTGCCCGGCTTGATGTCGGCCGTCTCGCTGGAGACGACCTGATCGCCGACCTTCAGATTCTGCGGGGCCAAAATATAGCGCTTCTCGCCATCGGCGTAATGCAGAAGAGCGATGCGGGCGCCCCGGTTGGGGTCATATTCGATCGAAAAGACCTTGGCCGGGATATCGACCTTGTTGCGCTTGAAATCGATCAGGCGGTACTGCCGCTTGTGGCCGCCGCCCCGAAAGCGGGTGGTGATGCGGCCCTGATTGTTGCGGCCGCCGGTCTTCGGCAGGGGAGCGAGCAGACTCTTTTCCGGAGTGCTCCTGGTCACTTCCTCAAACGTGGAGTACGTCTGGGTGCGCCGCCCGGGGGAGGTAGGTTTCACTTCTTTGATGGCCATGGCCTTCCGTACCTTTCAGTCGTTTCCAGCATTTTCAACCGGAGGGTTTGCTGCCGGCGGCCGCCCCCGCTGAGAGAGGCTCAAAGCCGCCACGGTGAAGACGCTCTCACCGCGAACCCGAACCGGTCAATCACGCGCCTTCAAAATATTTGATGCCGTCCCCCTGGGCCAGGCGGACGATGGCTTTCTTCCAGTCGGCCCGCTTGCCCGTCAGGCGGCCGCGCCGTTTCTTCTTGCCCAGAACGTTGACGGTCCTGACCTCGAGGACCTTGACCGAGAAGGCCTTTTCCACGGCGTTGGCGATATCCAGCTTGGTGGCCCGGGGATTGACCTTGAAAGCGTACTGATTGTTGGTCTCACGGGCCAGCATGCTCTTTTCCGTGACCAAAGGACGCAGGAGTATTTCGTGGGCGTGCATCATTTCATCAACCTCGCTTCAATACCGGCCAGACTGTCCTTCAAGATCACCAGGTGGGTGTGGTTCAGGAGGTCATAGCAGTTCAGACCCTCCACCCGCAGCACTTTGCAGTCCGGGATGTTGCGGGAGCTGCGCTCCAGAGTCTCGTTAGGCTCCGGGGTGACCAGCACGGCCTTCCGGACGCCCAGGCCCTTGAGCCCCTGAGCGAACGCCTTGGTCTTGGCCTCGGGCAGGTCGAAGGCGTCCAGCACCACCAACTGTTTGTCCTGAAGCTTGGCGGTCAGGACGATCTTCAGGGCGTTGCGGCGCACCTGAGCCGGGGGCCGCCAGGAAAAATCCCGGGGCTGGGGACCGAAGATGGTCCCGCCGTGACGCCACAGGGGCGAGCGGCGAGTGCCGGCCCGGGCCCGGCCGGTGCCTTTCTGGCGATAGGGCTTGCGGTTGGAAAAGCTCACCTCGGCCCGGGTCTTGGTGGACGCCGTGCCGGCCCGGCGGGACTGGAGCTGGGCGGTGACCACCTCGTGCACCAGATGCGGCCGCATCTCCACATTGTATATCAAGTCGGGCAATTCGACCTGCCCCACCGTTTCATTGTTCAGATTAACGACATCAACTATCATTGGTATATCTCCAGGAAGGCCGGAGGCGGTTGAGCTGTCATCCCGGCCGCCGCAATCCGTCAGTATGCGGCCGTGACGGCGCATGGCCCCTCCGGGCGCGGAGGGGTTAACCCGCGGTCTAATTCTTCTTGAGCAAAACCAGGCCGCCGTTGGGACCGGGCACCGCGCCCCGCACCAGGATGACGCCATATTCGGGACGCACGTCCACCACCACCAGGTTTTTAACCGTGGTCCGGGCCGAGCCGGCGTGGCCGGCCATTTTGCGGCCGGGAAAGACCCGGCTGGGATCGGCCGCGCAGCCGATGGAACCGGGGCCGCGAGGGGTCAGGCAGCCGTGGGTGGCCCGGCCGCCATGGAAGCCATGACGCTTCATGACGCCGGCGAAGCCCTTGCCCTTGCTGGTGCCGGTGACCGAAATCTTTTCACCGGGGGCGAAGAGATCCACAGTGACTTCGGCGCCGGCCACCGCATCCAGCCCTTCGATGGGGGGGAATTCCTTCAGCATCCGGAAACCGGGGGCGCCGGCGCGGGCCGCGTGCCCCTGCTCGGGCTTGGTGGAATGCTTTTCATCCTTCAGGCCGAAACCGAGCTGCACCGCATCGTAGCCGTCCTGCTCCTTGGTTTTGACCTGGACCACCTTGGCCGGACCGGCCTCAATAACCGTAACCGGGACGGAGACACCCTCGCGGACAAAGAGGCGGGTCATGCCCAGCTTCTTACCTATCATGCCCTTACTCATAACTTGATCTCCACGTCCACCCCGGCGGACAGATCCAGCTTCATCAACGCGTCGACGGTTTGCTGGGTGGGGTCGAGAATATCCAGCAGACGCTTGTGGGTGCGCACTTCAAAGTGTTCGCGGGACTTTTTGTCCACGTGGGGCGAACGAAGAACGCAGGTGCGGCTGATGGTGGTCGGGAGCGGCACCGGACCGGCCACCCGGGCGCCGGTCCGCTTGGCGGTGTCGACAATCTCCTGGGCCGAACGATCCAGCAGTTTGTGGTCATAAGCCCTGAGCCGTATCCGTATCTTTTGGTTATTCAGCATATCTAACCCTTTTTCAACCCCCCTGGGGGGCAATGCTCCGTCCAGGCCTTTGTCGATTGAACTTCAGCGGCCGGGACGAAGGGTCAAGAGCCACCGACTTCCTGCGAAGGGCCGGGGCGGCCTGTCAGAACCCTATACTCAGGGGGAAGCGGCGATGAACGCCCTCCCCCCGGCAATGATCGTTACTCGAGAATTTCGGAGATGACGCCGGCACCGACGGTGCGGCCGCCCTCGCGGATGGCGAAGCGCAGTTCCTTTTCCATGGCGATGGGCATGATCATCGTCACCACGAAGCTCACGTTGTCGCCCGGCATCACCATCT
>JAVBLB010000147.1:0-12030 GCA_031553735.1 Candidatus Adiutrix sp. | reverse complement strand
GATTCCATCCCCGTCCTCGTCTTTTCCGGCCAGGTGCCGCGCATGATGATCGGCAATGACGCCTTCCAGGACGTGGACATCGTCGGCATCACCCGCCCCATCACCAAACACAACTATCTGGTGCGCGACACCGCCTCCCTGGCCCGCATCGTCAAGGAGGCCTTTTACGTGGCCGTCAGCGGGCGTCCCGGGGCCGTGCTGGTGGATCTGCCCAAGGACGTCGTCGCCGGTACGGCCGAGTTCAAATACCCTGGCCGGGTCAAGCTGCGGGCCTACCAGCCCCACCTGGAGCCCCACCCCAAGCAGGTGGCCAAGGCGGTGGAGTTGATGCTGACGGCCAGAAAGCCCGTGCTGTATGCCGGCGGCGGGGTGATCATGAGCGGGGCCTCGGAGCCCCTGCTGGACCTGGCCGAAAAACTCCAGATACCGGTCACCAACACCCTGATGGGTCTGGGCGGCTTTCCCGGCACCCACCCTCTGTTCCTGGGCATGCTGGGCATGCACGGGCTCTACCAGGCCAACCGGGCGGTGCAGGAATGCGATCTCCTGATCGCCGTCGGGGCCCGTTTCGACGACCGGGTCACCGGCCGGCTGGACCAGTTCGCCCGTAAAGCCAAGATCATCCAGATCGACGTGGACCCCACCTCCATCCACAAACGGGTGACCACCGACGTGCCCCTGGTGGCCGATGCCCGGCTGGCCCTGTCCTCGATTCTCGAGCTCCTCGGCGAGTGCCCGGCCTATGACAAGGCCGCCCGCCGGGCCTGGCTGGAGTCCGTCGAGGCCTGGAAAGCTCGGGGAACCCTCGATTTTCGTCGTCTGCGGCAGGAACGGGACTGTCCCGGGACCAGTTGCACCAATTTTGAGCGGCGCGGGGATTTCGAGCCCATCCAACCCCAGTCGGTCATCCGGGCTCTCTACGAAAAGACCAAGGACCGCGACGCGGTCATCACCACCGAGGTGGGCCAGCATCAGATGTGGGCCGCCCAGCATTACCTGTATGACAAGCCCCGGCGCTTCATCTCCTCCGGGGGGCTCGGGGTCATGGGCTTCGGGCTTCCGGCGGCCATGGGCGTTCAGGTGGCCGAGCCCGAGGCCCTGGTCATCGACATCGCCGGCGACGGCTCCATCCTGATGAACATCCAGGAACTGGTGACCATCGTCGAGGAGAAGCTGCCCGTCAAGGTGGTCATCCTCAACAACGGCTGCCTGGGCATGGTTCGCCAGTGGCAGCAGTTGTTTTACGATCGGCGCTACTCCGGCACCCTCCTGGGGCAGGGGCCCGATTTCGTTAAATTGGCCGAAGCCTTCGGAGCCAAAGGCTTCCGGGCGGTGCGGCCGGACGAGGTGGAATCGGTCCTCGACCAGGGGCTGAATACGGAAGGGCCGGTGGTCATGGAGTTCATCGTCTGCCAGCAGGCCCTGGTCTATCCCATGGTGGCCGCCGGCAAGGACATCGGCGACATGCTGCCCTATACCCCCGATCAAATCTGCATTCAGGACTGAAAGGAGAGCGCCCATGGAAAACGGTGGCAACCTGTCCCTGCGCCGCACCCTGTCCGTCCTGGTGGACAACGAACCCGGGGTCCTGGCCCGGGTCACCGGCCTCATCTCCGGGCGGGGTTTTAACATCGAGAGCCTGTCCGTGGCCGAGACCATGGACCCCCGGGTCTCCCTCATCACCCTGATCACCAGCGGCTCGCCGCAGATCATCGAGCAGATCATCAAGCAGCTCCGCAAGCTCATCAACGTCATCAAAGTGGTGGACCTGTCGGAGGACGACTATGTGGAAAAGCAGTTGGTGCTGGTCAAGGTCAAGGCCGTCGGCGCCGACCGGATCGAGCTGCGGGGCCTGTGCGAGATATTCAAGGGCAAGATTCTCGACGTCAGCCCCAAGACCTTCACCATGGAATTTACCGGCAACGAAAAGAAAATCCGCGACATCCTGATTCTTTTGGATGAATTCGGCATTGAAGAGCAGGTTTCCACCGGTCTGACGGCCATGGCCCGGACCCGCCTGTTCAAGAAGGAACATAAAAAAGACTGACCGATCGGTCGGCGCGGCCCCTGACGGCCGGCTTCAAGGAGAATGAAATGCAAGTGTATTCCGAAAAAGACGCCCCCCTGGCCCCCCTGCAGGGCAAGACCATCGCCGTGTTGGGCTACGGCAGCCAGGGCCACAGCCAGGCCCAGAACCTGCGCGATTCCGGCCTGAACGTGATCATCGGCCAGCGCCCCGGCTCGGCCAACTACGACCTGGCCGTGGAGCACGGCTTTTCGCCGCTGTCGGCGGCCGAAGCGGCTTCCAAGGCGGATCTCATCCAGATTTTGCTGCCCGACCACGTCCAGGCCGACGTCTATGAAAAGGATATCAAGCCGCACCTGAAACCCGGCAAGATGCTCATGTTCAGCCACGGTTTCTCCATCCACTTCAACCAGATCGTGGCCCCGCGCGACGTGAACGTGGCCATGATCGCCCCCAAGGGCCCGGGTCACCTGGTGCGTTCCGAATATGTCAAGGGCGCGGGCGTGCCGAGCCTGGTGGCCATCCACCAGGATGCCGACGGGCAGGCGCTGCCCTGGGCCCTGGCCTATGCCACCGGCATCGGCGGCACCCGGGCCGGCCTCATCCGCACCACCTTTGAAGAGGAAACCGAAACCGACCTGTTCGGCGAGCAGGCCGTTTTGTGCGGCGGCGTGAGCGAACTGATCAAGGCCGGCTGGGAAACCCTGGTGGAAGCCGGCTATCAGCCGGAGATCGCCTATTACGAGTGCCTGCACGAATTGAAGCTGATCGTGGACCTCATGTATGAAGGGGGCCTGGACCGCATGCGCTATTCCGTCTCCGACACCGCCGAATACGGCGATTACACCCGCGGCCGCCGGATCATCAACGAGGAGACCCGGATGGAGATGGCCGAAATTCTGCGGGAAATCCAGGAAGGCGAATTCGCCCGCGACTGGATTTTGGAAAACAAGGCCGGCCGCCCCGGGTTCCTGGCCCGGCGCCGCCACGAAGCCGAGCACCCCATCAACGAGGTCGGCCGGACCCTCCGGAAGATGATGACCTGGCTGGACAGGAAGTGACATGAAACCGTATCAAAAGGATCTGGCCCTCCTCCTGGCTGAAAGCCGGGCCCTGTTTTTCAGGGAGGGGTTGACCCTGAAGGACGGGCGGCCGTCGCCCTATTTCGTCAACTTCGGCCTGTTTCGCACCGGCCGGCTGGTGTCCTCCCTGGGCCGGATCATGGCCGATTATCTGATGGATTCGGGGCTGCATGAGGGCTTCGACGTCCTGGTGGGGCCTTCCTACAAGGGCAGCGCCCTGGCCGTGGCCACGGCCGACGCCCTGTGGAGCCACCACCGGGTGGACAAGAGCTTCGACTATGACCGCAAGGAAGCCAAGACCCACGGCGAGGCCAGCCTGGAGGCGGCCCGCTTCGTCACCGGCGCCCTGTGCGACAACTGTCGGGTGCTCATCATCGACGACGTGGTCACCACCATGGCCACCAAGTTTGATCTGCTGCGCCTCTTGACGGCCGAGGCCACGGCCCGGAACCAGAGCTACCACCCCGCCGGGGTGGCGCTCTATCTGGACCGGGAACAGACCACCGCCGTCCACGACAAGCAGAATCAACTGGTGCCCGGCCAGCGGGGTCAGGACGCGGTGAAGAACTTCAAGATGGCCACCGGGCTCCCGGTGGGCACCATCCTGGGCATCCGGGAAACCATCGACTTCCTGCACCAGGAAAAAGTTCTCGTCAGCCAGGACGGCCGGATGGAAGTGCTCGGCTCCGCTACCCTGGACAAGTTCAGGAAATACCTCGACGTCTACGGGGTCGTCTGACCGGCGAAATCGAACTCGGTCCCCCAAAGAAAGCGGGGCGCCACCAATGGTGGCGCCCCGCTTTCTTTGGGGGACGCTTTCTTTAAAGTTGGAGCGGTCAGGGCTTGACGGCCTCGATGATCTGTTTGATCTCGTCGTCCGGGGCGCCCAGGGCGGTGGGGACGCCGATCCGGCCGTCCGCCACTTCCAGCCGGACCGCGCCCACCCGGTCGCGGATGGCCGAAGGCACGTTCTTTTCATAATAATCGTTGCGGGCGATATCCACGCCGTCTTTGGCGAAGCCCAGGCTTTCAACCTCGCCCAGCGGCAGCCGGCCGGCCAGGAACATCTCGCCGGCCCGCTCCAGGCTCAGGTCGATGTTTTTGAGGACCGAGGTCAGGATGATCTCGGCGGCGGCCGGGTCGCCGTCTTTCAGGAGCATGGCCTGATCGGAATCGACCCCGATGATGTAACGTCCGAGTTCCTTGGCCGCTTCCACGCAGCCCAGGCCGGCCCGCCCGGCGGCCGGGAAGACCACGTCGGCGCCTCGTTTATATTGATCCAGGGCCGCTTCCTTGCCCCGGGCGGCGTCGTCCCAGTCGTCGAGGTAGGTGACCATGACTTTGATGTCGTTGCTGACGGAGCGGGCGCCTTCGATGAAGCCGACGGCGAAGTCGTCGATGACCGGGTTCTTCCGGCCGCCGATGAAGCCGATGAGGTTTTCCGGATTGGCGCCCTTCATATCCGATTTGGTGACCAGGGCGGCCAGGACCCCGGCCACGTAGGCCGCCTCGTTCTGCCGGTAGCTGATGGCGTAGACGTTGGGATAGCTGCCCGATTCGAGCTGGCTGTCATAGAGCACGAAAGCCTGTTCCGGGAATTTCCCGACCACGTCCCGCGCGCTTTCCGAGAAATCAAAACCGTTGAGGATGATCAGGTCCCAGCCGCCGGCGGTGGCCAGGCGATTCATGGCCCGGCCCCAGTCGGCCGGGTCGCGGCTGACTTCGACCAGTTCGGTTCGCCAACCGGTGGCTTTCAGGTCATCGAGGCCGCGTTTGGCCGATTCGTTGAAGCTTTTGTCGTCCGTCGAGCCGCTGAAGATCAGCACGGCCGAGGGGTCGGCCGCGAATAGGAGCCCCTGGAAGGCCAGACCAAGGCTCAGAGTCAGCAGGGCCAAGAGTTTTTTCATTGCCTACTCCTTACAAGAGCCGGGGTGGAACGCACCGCCGGAGCGGGATATGGGTATGGGGGCGGATCGAAGGGCGCGGCCGGTTTTACGGCGGGCCCGGTCTGTGAATAGGCCGCCGCTCAACCGGCGGCCCGGGCCTGGTCGATGAAGTGGTGGTCCGCCTGGCGGTCGACTTTGACCACCAGGCCTTCGAGGGACAGGCAGCCGGTTTCCTCGAACTCGGGGCGGTTGAGGGAAAACAGATAGGACCGTTCCCTGATTTCCGGCTTGAGGTGGGCCAGCACGTGCGACTTGAACTGGTCGGCGCCGATGCGGTTCAGCACGGACACGGACGGCCCGTTGGCGCCGATGGAGGCATTCAAGGCCGGTGATTTGAAGAAGCGCCCCGGGGGACGTTCCAACAGCGGCATGAGTTCCACTTCGCCGGCCGGGACCGAGCCCAGAAGGCGGATATAGGCGGCCCGGGCGAAGCGGGTGCGTCCCACCGGGCGAACGGTCATTCGGCCTTCGGCGTCGAAGTCGATTTCTTTGTAATTGCTGCCCAGGGACCAGGAGGCCATCTTCAGGTTCTGATTGATGGCCACATCCAGAAGACCGATGCGGACCCGCCGGAGGGGAAAGGGCAGGGCGCCGCCGGGGACGAAGTCGCCCTCGTCCGGTTCCGCCCAGCCGTGATCGGCCACCAGCCGGTCCAGATAGGCCGAGGCCAGGCGCTCCTCCCGGGCGGCCTGGAGGGCCAGTTCCCGTTCCAGCAAAAGGCTTTTCTGATAGGCCACCCGGGGGCGGCGGGCCACGAAGCTCTTGCGGTGGCGGCGGAAGGAAACCGGGTTCTTGTCCAGGTTCAGGGCCTCGAAAGCCAGGTTCAAGTCCACCGCCCGGTCGGCCCCGTTCGAACGGGCCCGTCGCCGGACCACATCGGGGTGCACGGTCTTCTGCAACGCCCGGTACATGGATTTGAGCACCGCGAAGAGATCCTTCTCCGACAGGGCCCCTACCATTTCCGGGGTCAAGCCAAATATTTCAAACGGATTTTTCGCCATTGTCGTCGTCTATAGTATCGAACCCCGGGTCACCGGTCACCGGGGCCGGGGGCCGTCAGGGCTCCGTCGGGGCCCTGTGGAATCGGAACATCTTGAAGGTGAGGCATGCTGTTGTCAAGAGCCGGTCACAAGCGGCGTCGATTGTCTGAATCCAAATTATAACTCGAATCAGGCCGTCTTTAATAAAATTGGCCTTGCCTGACCGAAGACACCGGCCGTCGCCGCGGTCATTTGCCCGCCGGCCGCTGCCCGCCGGTTTTGTTGTCCACCGCCAGGCGGGTCAGGGTGGCTTCGTGGCAGCCGTGGGGAATGAGAGGGCTCAGGGTGATGTGCCCGGCCCGGACGTGGGCCACGTCGGTGGTCGGGTTTTCCTGTTCGTCGTCCCGCACCAGTTCCGCCTCCGGGCTGCGCAGCCGCTGATAGAGCACCGAGCCGTCCGGGTGGGGCTCGCCTTCGAAATGGTCTTCGTTGGGGGACGAATGGGGCCGGGTCCAGAACCAGTCGTTGCGGCCGGTGCTGAGCTGGTCGGGCATGTTCAGGTTGACCGCCACTCCCTGGGGCAGGTTCCAGGAACTGAAATTGTCCACCACGGCCAGCACAATGTGCACGGCCCGTTTCCAGTCGTGGGCGTTCGAACGCTCCAGCGAGGCGGCCAGGGCCGGATAGCCCGCCGAGGCCGCCTCCATGGCCGCGGCCACGGTGCCGGAATAGTTGATGTCGAAGCCCAGGTTCAGGTCGTCGTTGATGCCGCTGAGGACCAGATCCACCGGCTCCTTGGCCAGCACGGAAAAGCCCAGGCGGGCGCAGTCGGCCGGGGTGCCGTAGACCGCGAAGCCTAAAGCCCCGTCGGGCAGGGCCCAGGGGGCCACTTTGATGGGCGAACGCAGGGTCACCGAGTGGGAGGCGGCGCTGCGCTGCCCGTCCGGGGCGCAGACGGTCACCCGATGCCCCCGTTCCTTCAGGCCCGCATAGATGGTCAGGAGACCGGGGGCCATCAGGCCGTCGTCGTTGGTCAGTAAGATATGCAAAACACACCTCTTGGAATATGAAGCGATTGGCCGGAAGTATTATACAGCATTGGACCCGAATATCGCAATGTCCCGTCCGGCCGGCTCAGGAATGAAACACCTGCGGGCGTTTGAAATCCGGCAGATACTGGGTGGCCGCCTCCAGGTCCTGGATGAAGGAGTTGATCAGGCCGCACTCCAGGGCCAGGTCCACGGCCCGGTCGTATTCCCGGATGCTCAAAGGGCGCGACAGGCCCGGATAGGCCCGGAATTCCTCGGGGTGGGTGCGGACCAGGTGGGTGGGGTGGTATTGGGCCATGAGGCTGAGATGGACCGTCGGGCCGAAGGTCTCCGCCAGCCAGGGCAGCATCAGGGTGGTGCGGGCCAGGTCGTCGGGCAGCACCAGGTGACGGATCAACAGGCCCCGCTGGGCCACCCCCCGGCTGTCCAGCCGCAGCGGCCCCACCTGGCGGTGCATTTCCATGAGCGCCCGGCGGTTGACTTTGGGATAGTCCCCGACCCCCAAAAGGCGGGCCGACAGGGAGTCGGGCTCGTTTTCATCGACTCCGGCCGGAGCGGCCATCTTGGCGTCCGGGAGGTAGATGTCCACCAGCCCGTCCATGAGCTTCAAGGCGGTCAGCGAATCGTAGCCGCCGCTGTTGTAGACGATCGGTATCGACAGGCCCCGGTTTTTGGCCGCCGACAGGGCCAGGACGATCTGGGCCGCGTAGGGGGTGGGCGAGACCAGGTTGATGTTCAGGGCCCCCCGGGATTCCAGTTCCAGCATGACGTCGGCCAGCTCTTCCACCGTGATGTCCCGGTGCGGCTGGGCCCCGGCGCCGCCCGGGGCCTCGGTGTCGGGGATCAGGCCCCGCAGGTGGGAGATCTGCCAGTTCTGACAGAAGACGCAGCGCAGGACGCACCGGGTGAAGAAGATGGTGCCCGAGCCGCCGCCCTGGGAGCCGTCGCCGGACAGCGGCGGCTCCTCTCCGGGGTGCAGGAGGGCGTTGGAAAAGCCCACCAGCCGCCCGGCGCCGCAGAAGCCGACTTCCCCATGCGCCCGGCGGGCCAGGCAAGCCCGCCCGCAGAGTTGGCAGTGTTCGTCAGGGCTCGCTTTGACCCCTTGGCTCATCGGCTCCTCCCTCTTCCGACGCTCAGGCCGAAGCTTCCGGGGCGCGCCGCGTTTTCGGGGGCAGGCGCCGGCCACGGGGCGGGGCCGGGCGGGGACGAAGACGGGATGGCCGGCGCCTGAGAACCGGTTTTTCGGAACCGAAGACCAGCCTGAGGAACTGGTCGATGTCGTCGACCTCGAGAAACTCCATCTTATTGCGGATCAAGGGCGGAATTTCCTCGAGATCCTTGAGGTTCTGCCGGGGGATGATGACCTTCTTGATGCCGGCCCGCAGCGCGGCCAGGGATTTTTCCTTCAGGCCTCCGATGGGCATGATCTGGCCCCGGAGGGTGATTTCCCCGGTCATGGCCACATCCTTGGGCACCGGCCGGTCGGTCAGGGCCGAAATGAGGGCGGCCATGAGGGAGACCCCGGCCGAGGGGCCCTCCTTGGGCACGGCCCCGGCGGGCACGTGGATATGGATGTCGATTTCCTCGTAAAAATCAGGGGCCAGCCCCAGGTCGGCGGCTCGGGACCGGGCGTAGGCCAGGGCGGCCTGGGCGCTTTCCTTCATCACGTCGCCCAGTTGTCCGGTCAGGGTCAGGTTGCCCTTGCCGGGCATGGTGCGCACTTCGATATACATCAGTTCGCCGCCGAATTCGGTCCAGGCCAGGCCGGTGGCCACGCCCACCTGGCCTTCGGCCCGCTCGGGTTCGGGCAGGATTTCCGGAGGCCCCAGGTATTTGGGGAGCGAGGTCGGGGTGATTCGGTAGGGGCCGGCCTTGCCTTCGGCCACCTTGCGGGCCACCTTGCGGCAGATGGCCGCCAATTTTTTGTCCAGTCCCCGGAGGCCGGCCTCCTGGGTATAGGAGGCGATGATTTTTTTGAGGGTGCCGTCGGGGAAGGCCAACTGCTCCCGGGTCAGGCCGTGGTTGGTCACCAGCCGGGGGATGAGGTGGCGTTTGGCGATCTCCACCTTTTCCTCGGCCGTGTAGCCCGACAGGTGGATGACCTCCATGCGGTCTTCCAGGGCCTGGGGGATGGGGTCCAAAAGGTTGGCGGTGGTGATGAACATGACCTTGGAAAGATCGAAGGGCAGGTTCAGGTAATGGTCGGAAAAGGCGTTGTTCTGCTCCGGGTCCAGCACTTCCAACAGGGCCGAGGCCGGGTCGCCCCGGAAATCGGCGCCGATCTTGTCCACTTCGTCGAGCATGAAGACCGGGTTGTTGGAGCCGGCCGTCTTCAGCCCCTGGATGATGCGGCCGGGCAGGGCCCCGATATAGGTGCGGCGATGGCCGCGGATCTCGGCCTCGTCGCGCATGCCGCCGAGGGAAAAGCGCACGAAGTTGCGGCCCATGGCCCGGGCGATGGATTGTCCCAGGGAAGTCTTGCCCACGCCCGGGGGGCCCACGAAGCAGATGATGGGCCCTTTCTGCTTTTTGTGGAGCTTGCGGACGGCCAGGTATTCCAGGATGCGGTCCTTGACCTTTTCCAGGTTGTAGTGGTCGGCGTCCAGGACCTTTTTGGCCTCCACCAGATCCAGGTGGTCGCGGGTGGAGGTGGACCAGGGCAGGTCCAGGATCCAGTCCAGATAGGTGCGGATGAGGCTGGATTCGGCCGCGTCGGGGTGGGTCCACTCCATGCGGGCCAACTGCTTCATGGCCTCGGTGGAGACTTCCTTCGGCAGGCGGGCCTTTTTGATCTTGTCGCGGTATTCGCCGATTTCGTCGTCGCGGGCGTTTTCTTCGCCCAGTTCGCGTTTGATGGCCCGCAGCTGTTCCCGCAGGTAATATTCCCGCTGGGACTTGTCCATCTCCTCGCGGGCTTCGGAATCGAGCTTGGCCTGCATGGTGGCCACTTTCAGTTCCTGGCCCAAAAACTCGTTGACCAGCCGCAGCCGCTCCATGGGGTCCACCGTCTCCAGCACCCGCTGGGCCGATTCGACCTTGACCCGGAGATTGGAGGTCACCAGGTCGGCCAGGCGGCCGGGATCGTCGATGCTGTTGAGGATGGAAACCACTTCGTCGGAGAGCACGTCCTTTAAGGACAGGATCTTCTGGCTCTGTTCCCGCACATTGCGCATCAGGGCTTCCAGCTCGATGGACGACTCGGGGGCCGGCCGCTCGGGCATGGGCTCGATGCTCACCCGGATATAAGGTTCGCGGCGCACCACGCCCGTCAGGCGGGCCTTGGCCAGGCCCTGGACCAGCACCTTCAGCCGGCCGTCCGGCATCCGGAGCTGGCGCATGATCATGGCCACCGTGCCCACCTGGTAGATGTCCTCCGGCCCGGGCTCCTCCTTGGTCTGGTCCCGCTGGGCCGAGATGACCACCAGTTTGTCGCTTTCCTGAGCCGCTTCCACCGCGGCCACGGAGATGTCCCGGCCGATGAACAGCGGCAGAATCATGTCGGTGAAGATCACCACATCACGGACGGCCAGAAGCGGCAGTTGACCGGGGATTTCTATATCGTTCTTATTGTTGTTCAAGATAACCTCTGGGAACCGGGACTTCGGCCCCGATTGTTTTACGGATATATTACCATAAGAGCCTATAATACCAAACCGAAATTATGGCGGCCGGTCCGCGCCCCGGAAGGCCCGGGCCTCGCGCCTCGGTCCGGCGGCGGGCGTCAACGATTTGTTCTTCAAGTTGGCCCGGAACTTGTATATCGAGATGGCGGACACCACCACATCGGGCCCCGCCCGTGATCCAAAGGACCGACATGATGAAAAAAACGACCGCCCGCCTGACTCTCCTGTGTATCTGCCTCTTCGCCGGGCCGGTTTTCGCCGCCCAGGGCTACGAGCCGGTGGATCTGGCCTCGATGGAGGAATCCGGCCTGAGCCCGGAAACCATCGGCCGCTTTTTGTCCCAGAACCTGGGCAGCAACCGCCAGGCGCCCCCGGTGGACGCCAATTTGTTGTCGCGTCTCGGCCGTTACGGCGGGGATTCGCTGGCCACGGCCTATCTCGACCTGGACCGGGCCACCGCCCACCAGGCCAGCCGGGATTATTCCCCGGAAGTGGTGGAACAGTTGATGACCGGGGGCACGCCGCCGGCCGAACTGAACAAAATTTTGACCGATGAGGCCGCCCGGGCCGCCGCCGACCAGGATGAGCCGGCTCCGGAAGTTTCGGCCGCCGCCTCCCAGCCCCTGATGCCGCCCCCGCTGCCCCCGGCTCCCGAGGCTTCGGAGATGAAGTTCGCCGAACTGCCCCCGCCGCCGGCCGCCCCGTCCACGCCCGCGCCGCTGGTTCCCTCGGTCATGATCCCGATTTCGCCCCGGCTGCCGGAGGCCCCGCCGCTTCCGACGACCTGCCAGGACCTGCGGCCCGGCCAGGCCGCCGACCCGGCCTCGCGCCTGCCCGTGCCCTACAGCACCTATGACATCCGCAACAACCGCCAGGCCGGCGACGTGCGCCGGCACAATCCGGGCGGCCCCTGGATGGGCGTGGTGGAGAAGGAACTGCCCGACGGCCACCTGGTGGAGGCCAACAGCATCGGCCGCACCGACCGGGTCGGGCAGGAGGTTTACACCCGCCCCAGCGGCCACGAGGTCTACCGCTATTACACCGGCAACCCCGACAACCCCTATTCCGGGGCCGACCCCTACCAGGAACGCAGGAATTATGAAGACCTGCGGGTGATCTTCAGCGAACGCGCCCGGTACTGAAGTATACGATAAGTCCTGTCGGCCGCCGAAGCAAGTTTGAACCCGAAAGGCACTGGCAGCGCGGTGTCTCTCGGGTTTTTTTGGGGGAGATGATCAGTGCTCGCACGGCGGGGGGGGCCGGGCGGCGGGGGCGGGCGGGCCCCCGACCCACCCAGCCCCCCCGGCGAGACGAGGAGAGGGAG
>JAVBLB010000033.1:0-12704 GCA_031553735.1 Candidatus Adiutrix sp. | reverse complement strand
ACGGCAACGTCAAGGCTTACACGATCACGGCGCCGCCAGTTGTTTGAGCCGTACAGGCGAGTTCTGGCGGCGCTACGACCAAATAGCTGAAAACTACGGAACAGCGGGGGTTCCAAGGGGGCGGCAGCCCCCTGGCGCGGGTGGGTCCAGGGCAGGGCTCGCGTAGAGCCCTCCCCTGGCGGGGTCCGGGGCAGCGCCCCGGGCGGGCGGCCGAGACCGCCGCGATTCATCACCCCCGCTTTGCGGAAGCGGTTACCCTGAACAGCGATTGCCCTGAACATTGAACAGCAAATCATTGACAGTAGCTTTAATAATAAGGTAAAATAATCAGTTCGAGGTCGGTCCGGACAGAAACCCTCCGGCCTAAGCGACGACATAGAATAACACAGGCAGAACAACCCCCATGAGCACCTATACCGCCATCAAAGGCTTCAAAGATATCCTGCCCGACGAGGCCCCCCTGTGGCGCCGCCTGGAAGAGGCGGCCCGGGAAGTGGCCCGCCGGTATGATTTCCAGGAACTGCGCCCGCCCATGGCCGAGCGGACCGAAGTCTTCGCCCGGGGCATCGGCCAGGCCACCGACATCGTGGAAAAGGAAATGTATACCTTCGTGGACAAGGGCGAGGAACGGATCACCCTGCGCCCCGAAGCCACCGCCGGCCTGGTGCGGGCCGTCCTGGAACACCACCTGGCCGCCGGGGGCCGGGTGGCCCGCCTGTTCTGCCTCGGCCCCATGTTCCGCTATGAACGGCCCCAGAAAGGCCGCCTGCGCCAGTTCCACCAGTTGGACGTGGAAATCTTCGGCGATCCCGGCCCCGAGGTGGACGCCGAACTCCTGGCTCTCCTGACCTCTTTTCTCAAGGAAATCGGGCTGGGCGATCTGACCATCAACCTCAACTCCCTGGGCTGCCCCCAGTGCCGGCCGGGTTACCGGGAGCTGCTGGTGAAATTCTTCACCGCGCGGCAGGAGGATCTCTGCCCCGACTGCCGGCGGCGGCTGCACCTCAATCCCTTGCGCATCATCGACTGCAAGAGCGAAGGCTGCCGGCGGGCGGTGGAGGGGGCCCCGAAAATCCTCGAACACCTGTGCGCCGACTGCGCCGGCCACTTCGAGACCTTGAAAGGCCTCTTGGACACCCTGGGGCTGCGCTATGTCGTCAACCCCAACCTGGTCCGGGGGCTGGACTATTACACCCGCACCGCCTTCGAGGTCATCTCCAACGACCTCGGGGCTCAGAGCGCGGTGGCCGGCGGGGGCCGCTACGACGGCCTGTGCCGGGAGCTGGGGGGCGAGGACATCCCGGGCATCGGTTTTGCCGCCGGCCTGGAGCGCCTGGTGATGCTGCTTCGGGAAAAAGGCGCGGCCGACCCGCCCGGCCCGGATTACTATCTGGCCGTGCTCCACGAATCCGCCCGGCTGGCGGCCTTTCGCCTGGCTGAAAACCTGCGGGCCCGGGGCCTCCGGGTGGCCGCCGACTGGACGCCGGGCAGCCTCAAAAGCCGGCTGAAGCGGGCCGACAAATCCGGCGCGGCCAAAGTGATCATGCTGGGCGAGGACGAACTGGCTCGAGGCCAGGCCACGGTGCGCGACCTGGCCAGCCACGAGCAGAGCGACCTGGACCTGGGCCCGTTTCTGCGCTGAGCGGCGGCCGCCGCCCGCCTGTTTGCATTCGATAGATTGCGATATTATATTTACTATATTTAGGAGTTTGGACCATGCTGGAGAATATGACCGGCCTGAAACGCACCCACTATTGCGGTGAGGTGGACGAGACCATCCTGGGCCAGGAAGTGGTGATCATGGGATGGGTGCAGCACCGCCGCGACCACGGCGGGCTGGTCTTTATCGACCTGCGCGACCGCACCGGCCTTCTCCAGACCGTCTTCAACCCCCAGGAGGACGAGGCCACCCACCTCAAAAGCCACGACGTGCGGTCGGAATTCGTGCTGGCCCTTCGGGGCACGGTGCGCCGGCGGCCGGAGGACATGGTCAACCCCAACCTCAAGACCGGCCAGGTGGAGGTTTTCATCCGCGAGCTGCGGGTCCTGAACCGGGCCCAGACCCCGCCCTTCCAGGTGGAGGACCACGCCGACGTCAACGAGAACGTGCGCCTGAAATACCGGTACCTGGACCTGCGGCGGCCGAAAGTGCTGAACAACTTCATCCTGCGGCACCAGGTGGCCAGCCTGACTCGCAATTATTTCGCCGACAAAGGTTTTCTGGAAGTGGAAACTCCGGTGCTGACCAAGTCCACCCCCGAAGGGGCCCGGGACTATCTGGTGCCCTCCCGGGTCAACCAGGGCCAGTTCTATGCCCTGCCCCAGTCGCCGCAGCTGTTCAAGCAGCTTCTGATGGTGGCCGGGCTGGACCGTTACTGCCAGATCGTCAAATGCTTCCGCGACGAGGATCTGCGGGCCGACCGCCAGCCGGAATTCACCCAGGTGGACCTGGAGATGTCTTTCGTCGAGCAGGACGACGTCATCGAAATGCTGGAAGGCTACATCCGTCTTTTATTCAAGGACATCATGAATCTGGAGCTGCCGCCCCACTTTCCCCGGCTGACCTATGACCAGTCCATGCGTCGTTACGGCAACGACCGGCCCGACCTGCGCTACGACCTGGAGATCGTGGAACTCTCCGATGTCCTGGCCCATTCCGAAGCCAAGGTCTTCGCCGAATCGCTGGCCCGGGGCGGCTGCATCCGGGGCATCTGCGCCCCCGGGGCGGCCTCGTTCTCCCGCAAGCAGCTCGACGACCTGGTGGCCTTCGCCATCAGTGTGGGGGCCAAGGGCCTGGCCTGGATCAAAATCACCGACGAAGGCTGGCAGGGCCCCCTGGCCAAGTTCCTGACCGACGAGGAAAAGGCGGCCGTGGCCAAAACCCTGGCCGCCAAGATCGGGGACGTCATCTTCTTCGGGGCCGACACGGTGGAGGTGGTGGCCTCGGTTCTGGGGCAGATCCGCAGCCGGGTGGCCCAGGAACTGGGCCTGGTCCAGGAAGGCCAGTTCCGGCTGGTCTGGGTGACCGATTTCCCCATGTTCGAATACGACGCCGAAGGCAAGCGCTGGGCGGCCGTGCACCACCCCTTCACTTCCCCCCGGGACGAGGACCTGGACATCCTGGAAAGCGACCCGGGCCGGGTGCGGGCCAAGGCCTATGACCTGGTCCTCAACGGCAATGAAATCGGCGGCGGCTCCATCCGCATCCACCGCCCCGACGTCCAGGCCAAGGTCTTCAAGGCCCTGGGCATCGACGAGGAGGAGGCCCAGCTCAAGTTCGGCTTCCTTCTGGACGCCCTGGGCTACGGGGCCCCGCCCCACGGCGGCTGCGCCTTCGGCCTGGACCGCATCGTGATGCTCCTGGCCGGGGCGCCGTCGTTGCGCGACGTCATCGCCTTCCCCAAGACCCAGAAAGCCACCTGCCCCCTGACCGACGCGCCGGGGACGGTGGATTTACGGCAACTGATGGAACTCGGCTTGCGCCTGGACATCAAGAAATCCTGACCACCTGGAAACGGGCCGGCTGACCCTGTACATGCCTGTACGTCCGAGAGAAGAGACATGATCGACAAACATAAGACGCTTATATTGAACCAGGAGACGATGCGGCGGAAGTTCGATCTGATCGACCGGGAGAGCCCCGAACTCTTCCGGGCCGTCTTCCCCTATACCGAAGTGCCCCGCATCCCCTTTGACGGCGGTGAACCCAGCCTGTGCCCGGCCCGGGAATTATTGATCACCGACACCACCTTCCGCGACGGCCAGCAGGCCCGGCCGCCCTACACCGTGGGCCAGATTGTCCGGATTTTCCAGTTCCTGGCCTGCCTGGGCGGTCCCCGGGGCATCATCCGCAAGTCGGAATTTTTCCTCTACAGCGAAAAAGACCGCCAGGCGGTGAACGCCTGCCGGGAACTGGGCCTGGAATTCCCCAAGATCACCAGCTGGATCCGGGCCGTGGCCAAGGACCTGGAACTGGTCAAGGAGATGGGCCTGACTGAAACCGGCATCCTGACCTCCATCTCCGACTACCACATCTATATGAAGCTGAACCTGACCCGGGCCAAGGCCATCGACAACTACCTGGCCCTGGTCAAGGAGGCCCTGTCACAGGGCATCACCCCCCGCTGCCACTTCGAGGATCTCACCCGGGCCGACATCTACGGCCTGGTGGTGCCCTTCGCCCAGCAGCTCAAGCGCCTTTCCGAGGAAGCCAAAATCCCGGTGCTCATCCGCCTGTGCGACACCATGGGCATGGGGGTCACCTATCCCGGCGCGGCCCTGCCCCGCTCGGTGGGGAAACTGGTCCGGGCTTTCATCGACGAGGCCGGCTATGACGGGGCCGATCTGGAATGGCACGGCCACAACGATTTCTATAAAGGCTTCATCAACGCCTCCACCGCCTGGCTCTATGGCCTGGGCTCCATCAACAGCACCCTTCTGGGCTTCGGCGAACGCACCGGCAACACGCCCCTGGAAGCCCTTCTGGTGGAATACGCGGCCCTGACCGGGAGCACCGACGGCATGGACCTGACGGCCATCACCGACATGGCCCGTTATTTCGAAAAGGAAATCCACCACCGCATTCCACCCTATCAGCCGCTGGTGGGCCGCGACTTCAACGTCACCTCGGCCGGCATCCACGCCGACGGCCTGCTCAAGAACGAAGAGATCTACAACATTTTCGACACCTCGGCCATCCTGGGCCGGGCCCCGGCCATTTCCATCAACGACAAGTCCGGGGTGGCCGGGGTGGCCCACTGGCTGAACCAGCGCCTGGGCCTGACCGGGGAAAACGCCCTCGACAAGCGCCACCCCGGGGTCATCAAGATGAACAAGGCCATCGCCAAGGATTACGAACGGGGCCGCAGCACCAACATGTCCAGCCGGGAGCTGGAGAACCTGGCCCGGCACTACCTGCCCCAATGCTTCGTCTCCCAGTTCGACCGCCTCAAGGCCAAGGCCCGGGAACTGGCCCAGGACCTGATCGTGGACATGATCGAGAATCCCGAGATCCGGTCCATGGACCCGGCTCGCCAGGAACCGCTGATGGAGCAGTGGGTCACCGAGGTGCCCTTCATCCAGTTCATGTACATCACCGACGCCAAGGGGGTCAAGACCACCCGCAACGTGGTGTCCCTCCACGAGAAGGTTCAGTTCGCCAACGTCACCATCTATGAGGTCGGGGCCAACCTTTCCGACCGCATCTGGTACGTCCGGCCCATGGACGACGGCAAGGTCTACGTCACCGACTTCTACACCTCCCGCTTCACCGGGGCCCTCTGCATCACCGTCAGCGGCCCCATCCGCGACCATGCCGACGAGATCATCGGCATCCTGGGCCTGGACATCCGCTTCGAAGACCTGGCTAACATGGAAGCCGACGAACTGCAGATCACCGACGACGACGACGACAACGGCGAATAAATCGGCCGACCGATTCGAATCCCAAAAAAGAACCCCGGTTTGACATCGGGGTTCTTTTTTGGCGGCACTCTTGAGAAAACCGCCTGGAAATGTCATAATACAAAAATAGATACATCGGCCGGGTTGGGTCTCGATGACCGCCCCGGCGCCGCCTCCGACCGGCCGGCCCTTGGCCTTCCGCCCTTCAGAGACCACGCCAGAGAGGTCCTTCATGGCCCAGACCCGAACCACCCGCACCAGTTGGTCCAAGCGGATCGCGAACTCATTCAAAGGCGTTTTCGTCGGCTTGATGCTGCTGGCGGCCGGCACTATCCTGCTCTACTGGAACGAGGGGCGGACCGTGGCCATCGGCGGCACCATCCGCGAAGCCCGGGAGGCGGTGATCGAACTGCCCGACCCGGGTCGGATCGACCCGGCCGTAAACGGCCGGCTGGTGCATGCCTCCGGCCGGGCCGAAACCACGGAGATGCTGGTCGACCCGCTGTTCGGGGTGCGGGCCGTGGCCCTTCGCCTGGACCGGGTTCCCGAGTTCTACCAGTGGGTCGAACACTCGCGGGATCAGACCGAGGAACAGGTCGGCGGGGAAAAGAAAACCGTCACCACCTATACATATGAAAAAAGCTGGGTGAGCCGGCCGGTGGACTCGAAGGCTTTCAACGATCCCCAGTACCGCTCCGCCAATCGGGTCCTCCTGAACATCCCCCCTGAACAACAGTTGAACCCGACCGTGACCTTCGGGGCCTACACGCTGCCCGACTTCCTGAAGCGGGCCATCACCGGGGCCGTGCCCCTGCCCGTCTCGCTGCCGGCCGAAAGCCTCGAACAATTGAAAAACCAGCTCCAGCCGATGCTGGATCAGGGCGTCGACCCCGCCGCCTACGTGCACGTCCAGGGGGCCGCCGTCTACCTGGGCCGTTCGCCCAACGCTCCCCTGATCGGCGACGTTCGGGTCAACTTCGCCGTGGTCCGGCCCACTGAGGTCTCCTTCATCGCCCAGGTGAGCGGGAGTTCCTTTGAAGAATTCAAGGCCTCCAGCGGCCAGCACTTCAGCCGCCTGGAACTGGGCCGGGTGGATGCCGGGGACATGCTGGACCAGGCCCGGGCGGAAAACAACACCATCGCCTGGGTTCTGCGGCTGGCGGGCCTGGTGGTGATCGTTCTCAGCCTGCGGATCATCCTGGCCCCGCTGCCCGAACTGGCCGCCGGGCTGCCCCCGCTGGGCCGGCTGGTGGGCTGGGGCATGGGGCTCATGGCCCTGGTCGTCGGCCTGGTCTGGTCCCTTTTGGTCATGGCCGTGGCCTGGCTCCGATTCCGGCCTTTCCTGGGCCTGGGCCTGTTGATCCTGGCCGGGGCCCTGGCCTTCTTTTTCTTTCATCGCCGGCGGACCGTCCCGGCCGCAAAAACCGATCAAAAATCCGATCCCACTTTCGTCGTGTCGGCGGATCGTCTGGCGATCCCCCGCCAACCGCGCCCTAAGGAGGCCCCCCATGACTCAACCGGATTGGACCCCGAAGGAGATTCAACAGCTGTCCGCCCAGACCTGGGCCGCCTGCGCGCTCCAGGCCGCAGTGAAGCTGGATCTGTTCACCGCTCTCGCCAAAAGCCCGGAAGCAGGCCTGACCGTGATCGATCTGGCCGGGATCCTGAAGTGTGATGTCCGGGCCCTGGGCATGTTGGCCACGGCCCTGACGGCCCTGAATTTTCTGGAACGCGACGGTGAACGGCTGAAGGCCACCGAATCGTCGAAAAAATATCTGTCGACCACCTCGGATGAGTATTTCGGTTTCGCCGTGCTGCACATGGCTCATATCCTGCCGGCCTGGACCCGGCTGGAGGCGGCCGTCAAAACCGGGGCCAGCGTAGCCGATTCCTTCACCCAGACCACTGAGGACGAGGCCCGGCGGGAGGCCTTCCTGATGGGTATGTTCAACATCGCCCGCCAGCAGGCCGGCCTGGTGGCCGAAGCCTTCGACCTCGCCGGCCGCCGGCGCCTGTTGGATCTGGGCGGCGGTCCGGGCACCTATGCTCTGTATTTCTGCCTTCGCCACCCCGAACTGACGGCCACGATTTTCGACCAGCCGACCACTGAAAAATTCGCCCGGGCCACAGCCGCCCGTTTCGGCCTGACCGGCCGGGTCGACTTCCTGGGCGGCGATTTCACGATCGATGAGTTGCCCGGCGGCTTCGACGCGGCCTGGCTGTCCCAGATCCTCCACGGAGATCCCCCGGCCGTGGCCGCCGGGGTGGTGAAAAAAGCCGCCGGCGCCCTGGCTTCCGGCGGGATCATGGGCATCCAGGAATTCATCATCGACGATGACCGGCGGGGTCCGGCCCAGCCGGCCCTGTTCGCCCTGAACATGCTGGTCCAGACTCCCGGCGGCCAGGCTTATACCCAAGGCGAGATTCATACCATGATGGCCGAGGCCGGGTTGAAGGACATTCACCGGCTTCAGGCCGACCTGCCGCCTGGCTGCGGCATCATGGTCGGCCTGAAGCCTTGAGATTTGGTGCGCCCCCCAGGGGCGGGCGATTGGAAGTATGGGGCTCCGCCCCAAGCCCCGCCAGGGGAGGGTGCTGCGCGCACCCTACCCTGGACCCACCCGCGCCGGGGGCTTCGCCCCCTGGACCCCCTTTAGGTTTGGGTGCCAATATCAACGCCCCGTCAGCAGCGCCACAACTCGCCTTCGGCTCAAACAAGTGGCGCTGCGCGGAGGACCGGTGGGACGGCGGCCTGAGCGGCAAGACGAATTTGTGTGCTACATCACCAGTTTTAGGGCAATCAATTATTGCCTTTAAACACGAACAGCCTCCCGAACCAACTATTTTCGTGGCGACTGTTCCAGGCGCATCCCGCACCGGTCACCGCCGCAGCGCCGCTTGTTCGAGCCGTTCAGGCGTGTTGTGGCGCTGCGGCCGCTGTTTATGGGGGATGTGCTTGGATGGCCGTCACGGGCGGCATTGATACGGGGTTCATTATACAAAACTCCCGCCCTGATCGTCACCACGGACAGGACGGGAGCTTTTTTACTGTTCCACTGGTCTTATGCTTCGGCAAGTCGCCGGTTGAGGTAGCACACAAATTCGTCTTGCCTCTCAGGCCACCGCCCCCACGATCCTCCGCGCAGCGCCACTTGTTTGAGCCGAAGGCGAGTTGTGGCGCTGCCGACGGGTCGTTTCGATATTGACACCCAAGCTAAAAGGGGGTCCAGGGGGCGAAGCCCCCGGCGCGGGTGGGTCCAGGGTAGGGTGCGTGCAGCACCCTCCCCTCCCGGGCGGCGAAGCCGCGCCGGTGGCGGGGCTTGGGGCGGAGCCCCATACTTCAAATCGCCCGCCCCTTTGGGGCGCACAACCTCCCCCGAACGGGCAAACCGCCGCCCGGCAAAACCGCCTCAGAACGGAATCACCGTTCGGATGCCGGCTCCACCGGCGGCAGGTCATACGGCACTTGTTCCCGGAAACGCCGGCGACTGGCCAGAAACAAGCCCAGAGCCGTCGCGGCCGCCACGATACCGCCCCCTACCGCCAGCCGATATGGCAGCCCGAAACCGAGATCCACATATAGAATGTAGGTGACCTCCACCGCGGTCATGAAGGTGGCCGGGAGGGTGGCGATCCAGTGGCACGACCCCAGCCGCACCAAATAGGCCGCCCCGGCCCACAGGACGATGGTGGCCAGGGCCTGGTTGGACCAGCCGAAATACCGCCAGATGACCCCGAAATCGACCTGAGTCAGGGCGATGCCCACCGCGAACAACGGCACCGCGATCTTCAGCCGGTCGAAAATGCTTTTCTGGGAGATCCCTAAAAAGTCGGCCACCACCAGGCGCCCGGCCCGAAAGGCGGTGTCCCCGGAGGTGATGGGCAGGACCACCACCCCCAGCACGGCCAACAGCCCCCCCACATCTCCCAGCAGAGACATGCAGATATCGCTGACCACCTTGGAAGGCCCGCCATGGTTCAAGGCCTCCTGCAGGGCCCCGGCCGAAGGGAACAGGGTCATGCCGGCGGTGGCCCAGATCAGGGCGATGGCCCCTTCCATGATCATGGAGCCGTAAAAAATCTTCCGCCCCTGGCGCTCGTTGCTCATGCAGCGGGCCGTGATCGGCGCCTGAGTGGCGTGGAAACCGCTCATCGCCCCGCAGGCGATGGTGATGAACATCAGGGGCCACAGCGGCAGGTCCAGGGGATGGGGATTGGTCCACTCCACCCATTGATAGAACCGGTAGTCGCCGAAGAGCAGCGCGCCCATGACCCCCACGGCCATGATCGCCAGGATCACGGTAAAAAACGGATTGAAGCGGCTGATGAGCACTTCGATGGGCAGAATGGTGGCCAGAAAATAATAGGCGAAAATGAGCCCCAGCCAGAAGGGGGCATCGTTTTCCAGGCGGGTCAGGCTGGACAGGAGGTCGGCCGGGGCCTGGGCCAGAACCACGCCGACCAATATGAGCAGCACCAGGGAAAACAGGCGCATGAACTGTTTGAATCCGCGCCCCAGGATGCGGCCCACCACGTCGGGGATCGATTCCCCCCGATATCTGATCGAAATCATTCCCGAAAGGTAATCGTGTACCCCGCCGGCGAAAATACTGCCCAGGACGATCCAGAAAAGGGCGGCCGGGCCGTAGAGCACCCCCATGATGGGCCCGAACACCGGCCCGATGGCGCTGATGCTGAGAAATTGATTCAGCCAGACGTCCCGGGGCGGGAGGGGCTCGTAATCTATTCCGTCCGCCATGGTCAAAGCCGGGGTCGGCCGGTTTTCATCGGGCTTGAAAACCCGGTCCACCACCCGGCCGTAGATCTGATAGCCCACGAACAGGGCCGCCAGGCTCAGGAAGAAATAGCATATGGGAGGCATGGGGCTCCTTGACAAAACCAACGGCACGCCGCCCGGCGGGGCGGACGGCCGCGCCAAAACAAGTTGGGAACAGTCGCCAGATGAATAAAACGGGACGTAAGGCCGACGCGGCGCGGCGGCCGGGACGAAAGCTCAACCGGCTCCGTCTTTGACGGGGGATTCACCGGAGTCTTCGGCCCCCTCTACATCCCGGCCGGTCCGCCGGTGACAGGCGCAGGCGAAACCTGGCCGGTGAGTCGTCAGGGGCGGCATCTGGCTCCGGCAGAGATCCACCGCTTCCCGGCAGCGGGGCTGAAAAGGACAGCCGGGCGAGGGATTTTGCGGGTCGGGGGGCTCCCCCTCCAAAATTCCGCCGCGCTCCCCGAGCCCCTCGGCCGAGGACCACAGCGATAAAACATACGGATGGTGCGGCACCCGGCCCAGGAGGGCCCGGTCCACCACTTCCATCAAGAGGCCGCCATACATCACCGCCAGACGGTCGGCCATGATCCGCACCAGGGGCAGATCGTGGCTGACCAGGACCAGGGTCAGGCCCCGGCTGGAGCGCAGATCCAGCAGCAGGTTGATTATCTGGGCCTGGATGGAGACGTCCAGGGCCGAGACCGGTTCGTCGGCGATCAGGATTTCCGGATCCAGCGACAGGGCCCGGGCCAGACTGAGCCGCTGACGCTGGCCGCCGGAGAATTCATGGCCGTAACGCCCCCGGGAATCGGCCGGCAGCCCCACTTCTTCCAAGAGCCGCTCCACCCGAAGCCGCCGTTCGTCGGCCGAGCCCAGCTTGTGGATGACCAGCCCCTCCTCCACCATGGCCCCGGCCGTGAGGCGGGGATTGAGGGAGGAAACCGGGTCCTGGAACATGATCTGCACCCGCCGGCGGAACCGTTTCCAGCCGGCCCGGTCGAAGCCGGCCAGGTCGGCGCCGTCGAACATCACCCGGCCCCGGTCCGGCCGATACAGCCCGGCCAGGATCCGGCCCAGGGTGGATTTGCCGGAGCCGCTCTCGCCCACCAAACCCAGGATTTCCCCGGGCCGGACTTCCAAGCTGACGCCCCGCACGGCCTGGACCCCGGTGGGCGCGGAAGCCCGCCCGGTCAGGCGTTCCAGCCAGGCGGCCAGGTCCTGCCCCAGGCTCCGCCCTGGCTGAAAGATTTTGTGGACGTCTTCCAGGCTCAGCATCGGCCACCCTCATATAAAAAGCACCGCACCCGATGTCCGCCGCCCAGATCGAACAAGGGCGGCACGGCGCCGCCGCAAGGGGCGAAAACCCGGTCACAGCGGGGGGCGAAGGGGCAGCCCGCCGGCCAGTGCCCAGGCACCGGAGGCGCGCCGCCGATGGCCGTCAGCCGGTCCGGGGCCGGTTCGCTCAGGGCCGGGGGCAGAGCTTTCAGAAGCCCCCGGGTATAGGGATGGGCCGGCCGGGTGAAGACTTCCGGCACTCCGGCCTCTTCCACCACCAGGCCGGTATACATGACCATCACCCGGTGGGCCAGCCCGCGCAGAAGGCGCAGGTTGTGGGTGATGAACAGAACCGCCGAGTTGTTTTCGGATATCAGGCGCACCAGAAGGTCCAGTATCTGGGTGGCGATGGTGGGGTCCAGGGCGGTGGTGGGCTCGTCGGCCACCAGGATTTCCGGGGCCAGGGCCAGGGCCAGGGCCAGCACCACCCGCTGCCGCATGCCCCCGGAAAAGCGGTGGGGGTAGCTTTCGGCGGCCTGGGCCGGGTTGGGCAGGCCCACCCGGGCCAGCATGGCCACCGCCGAGGCCCGGGCCTGCGGCCGGTTTTGGCCGGCGCGGAGGCGAAAAATTTCCGCCACCTGCTCGCCGATAGTCAGAACCGGGTTCAGGGCGGTCAGGGGTTCCTGGAAGACCATGCCCAGGTGGGTGCCGCAGAGGCGGCGGCGTTCGGCCGGATCCAGTTGAGCCAGGTCCCGGTCTTTAAACAGGATGCGGCCGGAGTCGAGCCGGGCCGCGGGCGGCAGGAGCCCCATCAGGCTCAGGGCCGACAGGGTCTTGCCCGAACCGCTCTCCCCCACCAGCCCGACGATCTCCCCGGCGGCCAGGGACAGCGAAACGCCGCGCACCGCCGGCTTGGCGCCCCGGTCGAAGCTGATGGCCAGGTTTTCGATTTCCAGGATGGATGGCACTCTCACCTGTCGAGCCGTGAGGCGTGAGGGATGGCGGCGAAATTCTTTTGAATTCAACCCCGCGCTAATCTTTCATCATATCAAAAACAACCAAATTAAACAAGTCGGCTCCGATTGGGAGAGTTTTACCTAAGTAACGCTGTTAATTCACAGATGTCGCCGTTGATGCGGAATCTGGCGAAAAGAGCCAAAGCACGATGCAGGCTTTCCAGGGACTTTGTAACCACAATAGACCTTCTTCTGAATTGTGCCAGCCAATGGCGTTGACGGCCGTT
>JAVBLB010000142.1:0-11221 GCA_031553735.1 Candidatus Adiutrix sp. | reverse complement strand
GGAGGCTTCAAGGGCGCGGCGGCGCCAGAAATGGCCCTTCGGGCCTGGCTTACATGGCCGCCTTGAACAAGCCGATGACGTCCTCGAGGGTGGGCAGGCTGGGGTTGCAGAGAGCCGCCGCGTCTTTCATGGCGTTTTCGGCCATGATGGTCAGGTCGCTCTCTTTGACGCCAAGCTCGGTCAGGCCGGCCGGAATGCCGACATCGGCCGACAGAAGCTTGATGGCTTCAATGCCGGCGAAAGCCGCTTCGCGGGCGGTCATCCGGCTGGTGTCCACCCCCAGGCGCTCGGCGACGACGACGAAGCGCTCCATGGAGGAGTTGACGTTGAAGGCGCAGACATGGGGCAGCATGATGGCGTTGCAGACGCCGTGGGGCAGGTCATAAAACCCGCCCAACTGGTGGGCGGTGGCGTGGACATAGCCCAAGATGGCGTTGTTGAAGGCCATGCCGGCCAGGAACTGGGCGTAGGCCATCTGTTCCCGGGCTTCCATATCCGTGCCCCGGGCCACGGCTTTGCGCAGGTATTTGGCGATCAGATCGATGGCCATCAAGGCGCAGGCGTCGGTGATGGGGGTGGCGGCGATGGAGACGTAGGCCTCCACGGCGTGGGTCAGGGCGTCCATGCCGGTGGCCGCGGTCAGGGCCGGGGGCATGCCCGCCATCAGGTCGGGATCGTTGATGGAAAAAACGGGGGCGGCCCGCCAGCCGGCAATGACCAGCTTCACCCGGGTATCGATGTTGGTGATGACCAGAAAGCGGGTCATTTCCGAGGCGGTGCCGGCGGTGGTGTTGACGGCCACGTAGGGCGGCAGGCCCTTGGAGAACTGATCGATGCCGACGTAATCGCGGATGTCGCCGCCGTTGCCGACCAGAATGCCGATGCCCTTGGCGCAGTCATGGGCGCTGCCTCCGCCCACGGAAACGATGGAATCACAGCCGCTCTTCTGATAGAGACCCAGGCCGTCGACGCAGTTTTTGTTGGTGGGGTTGGGGACCGTTTCGTCGAAGACGACACAGTCGAGGCCGGCGGCTTTGATCTGGCCGATGACCAGACCGGCGATTCCGGCGGCGGCGATGCCTTTGTCGGTAACCATCAGGGGCTTCTTCGCGCCTAGTTGTTTCAATTTATCGCCGAGTTCCTTGACCGAGCCGCGGCCGATGGTGTTGACCGGGGGCATAAAAAATTCGCTCACGATGGAAACCTCCATTTCAGTCAAGTGGGTGCATTGATTTGCCGCCGTTCGGGACGGAGATGAACCCGCCGTCGACCAGCGGTCTGGACTCACCAGGGCTCTCGGGAAAAAGGCCCGGCCTCCTCCCCTTTTCAATCATATACGTGACTGCGATATTTAATTATAATAGCACACCATCAAGCCGAACGCCATGGCCGAACAGGCTTAATTTATTGTCAACACAAAGGGTGGGATGGGCCTCTACCGCACCGGGAAACACCGGGCCCATCGGGCGCTTCTCGGCATCCTTCGCCTGGCCAAAAACGAAAGGAGGCCGAGCGGCCGGATTGGTCCGCCGTCGGGCGCGTCAAGCCGGCGCCGTTTTATTCTCCCCGCTTCTCCCCCGTCTCGGCGTCTTCATCTTCTTCCGGCAGGGCCAACCGTCCGGTGTGGTAGTCATATTCATAGACCTCCCCGTATCGGCCCCATTCGACGGCCACCCCGAACACCTGCCTGGCCTCGGGGGCTTCAAGAAACTTTTCCAAAAGCTCGGTCACATCCCGAGCCGGCACGGCCCCGGTGGGTTCCTGCTCCAAGGTCCGCCGGATATGGGCGGCCAGGGGTACGTGGGTCAGAAGCTGCTGGCCGAAAATTTCCTGCCGCTGGCTCTGCTCGGCCCGCACATACCGGTGCCCCAGCGGGGTCAGGGTGATATCGCCTTTTTCCATCAGCGCCAGCCCCAGAAGGGCCAGCGCCTCATACGCCGGGTAAAGATCGTCGCCGGGCAGAGCCAGTTCCTCCGTCAGATGGGGCAGGTCGGCATGCCCATTGAACGGAGATTCGGACAGTCGGTGCAACACGCCTTCCAGGTGGAAAATATCGGCTTTGGGCAGACGATAGCCCAGCCGGGCCGGCGGACGCGCGCCGGCGCCCTCGGCCGGATGCCGCATGGTCATCAGGCCGTAGACCTCGTCGATCAGGGCCCGCACCTCGGGGTCGTCGACGGTGCGCGGCCGGGGCGGCGTCACGGCGATTTCGCTGCGCAGGCGGCCGGGCTCGCCGCCCAGGATGACGAGGCGGTCGGCCATGATCACCGCCTCTTCGATGTTGTGGGAGACGACGAGAATGCTTTTGATCGGCAGGCGTCCGGTTTCCCACAGGGCCAGGATGTCGTTGCGCAGGGTTTCCCCGGTCAGCACGTCCAGGGCGGAAAAGGCTTCATCCATCAGCAGGATGACCGGCTCCACCACCAGGGCCCGGGCGATGCCCACCCGCTGCTTCATCCCCCCGGAAAGTTCCCGGGGCAAGGCTCCGCCAAAACCGGACAAGCCCATCAACTGCAAAACAGCGTTGGCCCGCCGACCGCGTTCCGCCCGGGGAACGCCGCGAGCCTCCAGCCCCAGTTCCACGTTCTGCTGCACGGTCAGCCAGGGAAACAGGGCGAAGGACTGGAACACCATGGCCACGTCCGGCACCGGCCCCTCGACCGGCCGCCGGCGGTAGGTGACGCTCCCCCGATCCGCCCGCACCAGCCCGGCCATGATCCGCAGCAGGGTGGATTTCCCCGAACCGGACCGGCCCAGGAGGGCCACGATCTCATTTTCATGCAGAGCCGCCTCCACCCCCTCCAGAACCCCGCGCACGGTGCCGTCCGCCGCCCGGAAGGACTTGGCCACCCCGACCAGTTCCATCAGCAGGTCTCCCGCCATCAGTTCCCCTCCACGCCCCGCCCGGCGGCCAGGGCATACAGCCGGCGCCAAAAAAAGCGGTTCAGCAGCATCACGAAAACGCACATGACCCCGATGCCCAGGGCCAGGCGGTGAAAGTCGCCGACATCGGTCATCTCTTTGATGTAGCTGCCCAGGCCGGCGGCCACCAGGGTGGTCTGGCCCCAGGTGACGTATTCGGCCACGATGCTGGCGTTCCAGGAGCCGCCGCTGGCGGTGATGGCCCCGGTGACGAAACTGGGGAAAACCGCCGGCAGATAGACCCGCCGCCATTTGAGCCAGCCCGTGAGCCCCAGGTTTTCGGCGGCCAGCCGCAGTTCCGTGGGCAGGCTCGAAGCCCCGGCGATGACGTTGAAGACGATATACCACTGGGTGCCGAAGATCAAAAGCGGGCTCAGCCAGATGTCGGGGTCCAGCCGCAGCCTGACCAGGCCGTAGACCACCAGTGGAAAAAGCAGGTTGACCGGGAAGGCGGCCAGAAACTGGGCCGCCGCCTGAACCCGTCCCGCCACGGCCGGACGCAGGCCGACCCAGATGCCGACGGGCACCCAGACGACCGAGGCCAGGGTGATCAGCGCCAGCACCCGCAAGAGGGTCAGGCCGCCCAGGCCGACCACGTGGATCACCTCCCGCCAGCCCACCCCCTGGTGAATGAACCAGACCAGCCAGACCGAAGCCGCGCCGGCCGCGCCCAGAAACAGGGCCTCCCAGAAATACCGCCGGCGACGCGAGACGGCCGGGTTTTGAGCCGGGGGAGACGTTTTCGCCCCTTGAGGGAACCAGGTCACGGCCCGCAGGGGCCCGCTCCAGAGGGCGCTTCCCAGAGCCCGGAGCCAGCGGCCGCGGCGAATCCCGGTCAACAACCAGGAGCGCGGGCCGCTCTCCCCCGGATTCTCTTCGAAACGGAATTTATCGGCCCAGGCCAGGAGCGGACGGAAAAACAGCTGGTCGTACAGGATGATGCCGGCCAGCATGGCCCCGATGGCCCAGACGACGGCCCCCCGGTTCTCGGCCGCGATGGCCACGGCGATATAGGAGCCGATGCCCGGCAGTTTGATGTCCTGGCCGGCCACGGAAATGGCCTCGGCGGCCACCAGGAAGAACCAGCCCCCGGACATGGACATCATCATGTTCCACAGGAGCCCCGGCATGGCGAAGGGCAGTTCCAGGCGCCAGAAGCGCTGCCAGCCGGAAAGGCGGAAAACCCGCCCGGCCTCGTCGAGCTCCTCCGGCACCGTCCGGATGGATTGATACAGACTGAAAGCCATGTTCCAGGCCTGGGACGTAAAAATGGCGAAAACCGCCGCACACTCCACCCCCAGAAGACGGCCCGGGAAAAGGGCGATGAAAGGGGCGATGGCGATGGCCTGGAAGCCCAGAATGGGCACGGATTGCAGGATGTCCAGAAGCGGGATCAGAATTTTTTCCGCCAGGCGATACTTGGCGGCGATGGTGGCGAAGACCATGCTGAAGACGAGGGAGCAGAAGAGGGCCGTGAACATGCGCAGGATGGTGCGCAGCAGATAATAGGGCAGATGGAGGGGCGCAAGGGAAATGGGCAGGGGTTGACCCACCAGGAAGGGGCGGTCCAACTGGGCGGCGCCCACCCCCAGAGCGGCCACCACCCCCAGCACCAGGGGCAAGAGGGCCCAGTCCCAGCGGTTCGGCGGAGAAAACGGAAAGGAACCGTCAGGCCGGCGGCGGCTGAAAATGGCGAACATGGCGGCGGCTCCTCAAAAAAGCCCCAGGCTTCACTCAGCCAGCCCAGAAGCTGCCGGGTCGGCCGCCTGGCGGCCGGCCTGGCCAAACATCAAGCCCGTCAGAGTCAACTATACCCGGCCCGTCCAACCGACTCAAGAATTTTTTTCCGCCGGCCGGAGTATCGGTACATCGAGATTCCGCCGCAAAGAGCCGCCGAAGCTATATTATTACTCCGGCAACTAAATAAGTCACACTCGCGATTTCGCCAAAGCCCGAAATCGCTGGACTTGGCCGTCCGAGAATCGACTTCGTCAGCTGCCGGGTTAATATGAGGTCATAGGCGGAACGGGGACAGCCCCTGGCCCTCCCGGGCGACGGGCTTCCAGCCCGCGCTCAGCCCTCCGCTTTTCGACCCTTCCGGGGCCTTGTCGCTACGGGCTGAACGACCTCACCGAGCGCAATACCCCCGAAGGCGAGGGGGCTCGCCTTCGGGGGCGGGTCACCGTTCGGACGACGGAATTTCGCTTGCAAATTGGAGGGGATTACGTCATATTGAATCGATTGAGACCAGGCCATGGACATGAAATGAAAAGTGCCCGGATGTTTGCGCGTTTTACAATTTATTACAGACGGATAAATTATAAAACGCTCCATTGTCCAAGCGGGAGGAATCCTCAATGCGGCTGAGGGAGTTGATCGATATCATCCACCGGCTGGCCCCGCCGGATTTGGCCGAGAACTGGGACAACTCCGGCCTCCAGGCCGGCTCGCCCGACCAGGAAATCACAAGCGTCGGCCTGGCTCTGGACGCCACCCCCCAGACCGTCGAGGCCGCCGTGGCCATAGGCTGCGACCTCCTGCTGACCCACCACCCTCTCATCTTCAAGCCCCTGAAAAGCATTGACACCGACAGCGAGACCGGGGCGGTTCTCAAAACGGCCCTCAGCGCCGGGCTGGCCATCGTGGCCGTCCACACCAATTGGGACAGCGCGGCCGGCGGGGTGGCCGCGGCCTTGGCCGACCTTTTGGAACTGACCGACCGGGAGCCGCTGGAACCGGCGGTGCGGGAATTTTACAAGCTGGTGGTCTTCGTGCCCGTCGGCTACGAGGCCCGACTGCGGCGCGCCCTGTTCGAAGCCGGGGCCGGCGCGGTGGGCGACTACGACCGCTGCTGGTTCGAAACTTCCGGCGAAGGCGGTTTCCGCACGCCGGAGGACGGCCGCCCTTTCATCGGTGAGGTCGGGGGCGAAACCCGCACCCGGGAAAGCCGCCTGGAAGTCGTCGTGCCTCCGGCCCTGGTCGACCGGGCCGTCCGGGCCGTCCGGCTCCACCACCCCTATCAGGAGCCGGCCTTCGAATTCCACCCGGTCAAAATCCCCGGCCGCAGCCAGGGCCCGGGTTTGGTGGGCTCCTGGAATCCGCCCCGGGATCTTTTGGCCGAGTTGACTGGAACGGTGGGCCTGTCGGCCTTCAAATGGGCCGGCCCCCGCCCGGACCGGGTGAGCCGGGTGGCCCTCCTGCCGGGCTCCGGCGGCGGCTACCTGCCCCTGGCCCGGCGCCGGGGCGCCCAGGCGCTCCTCACCGGCGATGTCTCCTACCACCAGGCTCTGACCGCCGAAGGCCTGGGCGTGACGGTGGTTGATCTGGGCCACTACGAAACCGAATGGCCCGGGGTCGAACGGTTGGCCCGGGCCCTGACGGCGGAACTGGACCGGCGGCGGGCGGGGGTGGTCTGCCGGGTGCTGCCCCAGGCCCGCGCCTGGCACTATGCCGTATCACGGGAGATTGGATGAACAGCGTACTGCACGATTTGAAGAACCTTCAAGAAGTCGACGACCAAATCCGGCTGGACCGCCTGGCCCTGAGCGAGGGCGCGGCCCGGCTGACCGAAGCCGCGGCCCGGTTCAAAGCCTTTGAAGAGCGTCTGGCCGCCCTCCGGCGGGAACTGGAAGGCCTCAAAAGCCGTCATCAGGAACTGGAAGTCGAGGTGGCGGGTCTGTCGGCCAAAAAGAGCCACAACGAAAAACGGCAGTCGGCGGTCAAAAACAACACCGAATACACCGCGCTTTTGAAAGAGGCCGAATACCTCGGCGGCCGCGTCAACGAGTTGGAGGACGAAACCCTGGAAGTTTTGGACCGGCAGGAAAAGCGGGAAGTGGAAATCGCCGGCCTGGAACTGGTGGTCAGCGACGAGGCGGCCCGCTACGCCCAAACCGCCGCCGAGATCGAAAAAGCCCAGACCGGGGGCCGGGCGCGGCTGGATGGCCTGGCCGCCCGCCGCCAGGCCCTGGTGGCCGCCCTGCCCCCGGACCGTTTGAAGCAATATGACGATCTGGTCAAGACCCGGGCCGGCCGGGCGGTGACGGCCGCGGCCGACGGGCTGTGTCTGGCCTGCCGTCTGGGCTTTCCGCCCCAGGTGTTCAACGAGCTGCAGCGCAACGAAAAAATTCTCACCTGCCCCAACTGCAACCGCGTCATCTATTGGCGCGATCATCCCGATTTCAAGGACCAAGAGCTCGAACCGACATGCGTCGCCAAGTAATCCTCTCCCTCGCCCTGGCCGGCCTTTTGGCCGGCTCGGCCGCCCCTTCCGAAGCCCAGCAATCCTCGGGAAGCCTGGATATCCAAAAACCGGCGGCCGCGCTGGCCGATCCCCGGCCCCTGACCGTCCGCCTGGCGCGGTTTCTGACCATCCCTTTCCGGGTGGACGGGGCCACCGACGAAGCCGGCCACTGGGTCACCTTCAACCAGCCCCTGACCGTCTCGGAACAGCCCGGCTTCAACTGCAGCGGCTTCACCGTGGCCGCGGCCCGGGAACTCCTGGGCCGCGACTTCAACCTCACCGAAGCCAGCCGCGACCGGCTCGGCGATTCCGGCCCCGGCGCCCCCCTGGGCCAGGACTGGGATTTCGGCCTCGACCTCATTCTCAACCTGGCCGAAGACTATCCCCACCGCTTCCTGCCCGAACCGCCCAACCAGCCCGGCCAGCCGCCGCTTATCCCGCTGCGCCCCCGGCGAGCCCTGGGCTGGGGAGTGAATCTTCACGGGCCGGAGTTCGAGGAGCAGTTGGCCCGCATCCAGCCCGGCCGTTTCTGCTTCTTCACGTTCTCCCGCCCCGACGGGCACTTCCCTGCCGGGGTCTCCTATTATCATGTCGGGGTTATCGTCTCCGATCCGCCCGACCTCTGGCTCTACCACACCACCGTGGGCGCCAGGACCCACCGGGTCAATCTGGCCGACCCCGAACAGCTGGCCCGTCTCCGCCGCCACTTCAAGCCCGTTGAAAACGGCGAACGGCGGGTGTTCATGGTGGAGGTCACCCCGCCGGGCGCCCCCGGGATCGTCCCGGCCGAGTATTCCCCGCCGAAGCGCCCCTGAGGCGGCGCTGCCCCTCCAGGGCCTTGACCGCGACTCGGGCACCCTGGCCCGGACGAAACCGGGGTCCACCCTGTTCATCGGCCCCTATTTTTGGTATACTTAAAAAGAAGTATCCGCGTTGGCGGCCGCGCAGGAAACGGGTTCGCCCGGAATACAATTGGTATAACATAATGATAATCAGCATAAATCCCGACAACCCCCAGGGAAGGCTCATCAACCGGGTCGCCGAAATCGTGGCCGGCGGCGGCTTGATAATCTATCCCACCGACACCCAGTACGGGCTGGGCTGCGACCTGACCAACAAGAAAGCCATCGAAAAAGTCTATCGCCTCAAGCAGCGCAACCAGAAGAGCCCCTTCAGTTTCGTCTGCGCCGATCTGACCAACATCGCCGAATACGCCAAGGTCTCCAATTTCGCCTATCGCACCATGCGCCGCCTCCTGCCCGGCCCCTACACTTTCATTCTGGACGGCACCAAGCTGGTGCCCCAGTTGATGCTGACCAAGCGGCTGGAGTGCGGCATCCGGGTGCCCAACCATCCCATCGCCCTGGGGCTGGTGAGCGCCCTGGGGCGCCCGATCATCAACACCTCGGCCGCGTTGGAGGGCCAGCCGGTGCCGACTTCCGCCGAGGACTTCGCCGATCTGTTCAAGAATCAGGTGGACGCCATTATCGACGGAGGCCCGGTGGCCGGCCGCCCGTCGACGATTATTTCCCTGATCGACGACGAGCCGGTGGTGCTGCGCGAGGGCCTGGGGCCCTGGCCGGTGTAAAAGAATCCCCCGGCTTTCAAGCAAAGGAGATTGACATGATCCGCACCGCTTTGACCACCGCCGCCGTCGCCGGCCTGGGGCTGTTGCTGCTGTTGACCAGCGGCTGTTATTATGCCGGCCATGGTCGGAATTACCGCTATTACGATTACGACCGGGGCTACGGCGGCAACTATTACTACACCGATTACAATTATTACGATTACGACGTCTACCGCCCGGGCTACCGGCGGCCGGACCACCGGCCCGATTATCGCCCGGACCACCGGCCCGGCTATCGCCCGGACCACCGGCCGGATTATCGGCCGGACGGCCGCCACGACGACCGCCGGTCGGACTATCGTCATGATGATCGCAGGGACCGCGGCCGGGATTACCGCCCCGGCAGCCGCCCCGACGACCGCGACCGGGCTTACCGGCCCGGCAGCCGCCCCGACGACCGCGGCCGGGATTACCGACCCGGCAGTCGCCCCGACGACCGCGACCGGGATTACCGCCCGAGCGGCCGCACCGACGACCGCCGCCAGGATTACCGGCCGCGCCCCGGCAGCCGTTCCGATGATCGCCGCCCGGGCTACAGCGGCCAGGATCGGCGGTCTTCGAGTTCGTCCAGGCAGGTCAAATCCCCGCCGCAGAGTCGGTCTTCGAAGCCAGGCGAATCCAGGGCCCAGCCTCAACGCCGGAGTGATTCCGGCAAGAAGCAGGAAGTTCGCCGGCCCAATCCGCCGGAATCCAGCCAGGAACGGCCGAGCTCCGGACGGGAACGGCCGAGTTCCGGCCGGGACAATCGGTCGTCAGGCCGCCAGAGCCGATGAAGCGGGGCCCTCTGAGGGGCTGCCGGGATCATAAAAAGGGAACTCACCATAACAGGCCGCCCGGGCTTTTCCGGCCCAGGCGGCCTCATTGATTTCCGTTGGGGTGGGAGGCGATTCAGCCGGTACCCGGACGACTCAATTTCAGCCAAACCGCTTTTCTGCGGCGCATCGCCCCATCCGGGGCATCGGGGAGGAAGACAAGTGCTGGATCTCAAATACGTGCGGGACAACCTGGGCGATGTGGAAACCATGCTCAAAAACCGCAACATGGCCGGGGAAACGGTGAGCGGGCTCCTGTCCGCCTTCAGCGCCCTGGATAAAAAACGGCGGGAACTTTTGAGCGAGGTGGAAGCCCTCAAAGCCCGGCGCAACCAGGTCAACGACGAAATCGCCGCCCTGAAAAAAGCCAAACAGCCGGCCGATGAATTGATCGAACAGATGAAATCCGTCTCCACCCGGATCAAGGAAATCGACCCCGAAGTCAGCCGGGTGGAAGAGGAAGAGACGGCGCTGCTCCTGTCCATCCCCAACCGGCCCGACGACAGCGTACCGGTGGGTTGTTCCGAGGCCGACAACCGGGAGGTCCGGCGCTGGGGCGAGCCGGCGTCGTTTTCCTTCACCCCTAAAAACCACTGGGAACTGGGCGAGGATCTGGGCCTGATGGATTTCAACCGGGCCGGCAAGATCGCCGGCAGCCGTTTCGTGGTTTTGGCCGGGGCCGCGGCCCACCTGACCCGGGCGCTGATGAATTTCATGCTGGACCTGCACGTCGGCCGGCACGGCTACCGCGAAATCTGGCCGCCCTGCCTCATCAATTCCGACTCCATGCGGGGCACGGGGCAGCTCCCCAAATTCGCCGAGGATTCCTTCAAGCTCGAAAACAGCGATTACTGGCTGGCCCCCACCGCCGAAGTGCCGGTGACCAACCTCCACCGCGACGAAATTCTGGAGGCCGAGCAACTGCCCATTTGTTACACCGCCTACACCCCCTGTTTCCGGGCCGAAGCGGGGGCGGCCGGGCGCGACACCCGGGGCATGATCCGGGTGCACCAGTTCGACAAGGTGGAACTGGTCAAGTTCACCCGGCCGGACGACTCCTGGGAGGCCCTGGAAGCCCTGACCCGCGACGCCGAGGAAGTGCTGCAATTACTGAAGCTCCCTTACCGGGTCATGCTCCTGTGCACCGGCGACATGGGCTTTTCCTCGGCCAAGACCTATGACCTGGAGGTGTGGCTCCCCGGCCCCGGGGTCTATCGGGAAATTTCGTCCTGCTCCTGCTTCACCGATTTCCAGGCCCGCCGGGCTGGCATCCGCTTCCGCCGGGAAAAAGGGGCCAAGACCGAATTCGTCCACACCCTCAACGGTTCGGGCCTGGCCATCGGCCGGACCCTGGTGGCCATCCTGGAAAACTATCAGAACGAAGACGGCACGGTCACCGTTCCCGAAGTTCTGCGCCCCTACCTCGGCGGCCGCGAAACCATCTCCAGGGCATAGCGGCCAGTCCGGGGCCGACTCCGCCATTTATTGAGGCCCGTAGCCCCCGGGTTCGCCCGGGGGCCGGGGCCTGAAGGCAGCCCGAGGAAAAAAAAGTTTGGCCAATACCAACAAAAGACCCATTTTTTGTTTAACCCGGCGCCGGGAGCAGTCCCAAAACAG
>JAVBLB010000134.1:0-19407 GCA_031553735.1 Candidatus Adiutrix sp. | reverse complement strand
GGGCTTCATAACGCATCACAATCAAGCTCAGCCCCCGAAGACATGCCAGAAAACAAACAGGGCCAGAGCCAGGCTCAGCACCCGGAAGGCCTGGTTGCAGAAAATGAGCGTCAGCCCCAGGCGTACCTGAAAAAAGCCCAGGAAGGCGGCCAGTTGCCAGCGCAGCACCCGTATGGGCGTGGCGATGATGTTGCCCACCACCAGGGCCGCGGCGGCCTGGGCCACGGTCAGGGTGGAATTGTGGATCAGGGCCCCGGCGGCCACGAACCCGGAGGAGAATTCGGCGGTCAGGGAAAAAATGATCAGGGCCGCGGCCTCCACCGGCAGAAAGAAATCGGGCAGGTGGGCGGCGGAAAAATCCTGGAGTGCGGTGAAGAACCCGAACGAGGCCGCCAGGGTGATGAGGTAGAAAACGGGCGCGGCCACGCTGAACAGGGTGGTCAGGCGAAACAGCAGACGCTGGCGCAGCCCCGGCCAGACCTCCCGAAAACTCTTTCGGCCGGAAGGCCCGGCGGCGGCCGTAAAAGCCTCGTCGACCGGAGGCAGGATCAGGCGGCCCAGGGCCGCGGCCCCGAAAAGGCGCAGGGTGGCCGCCGAAAACATGATGCCCGTGTAGGCCAGCCCGGCCCGGCCGGCCAGGGAGGTGGCCACCACCAGGGTGCTGGGCAGGTGGACGATGAAGGTGGGCCAGGAACCGTTCAGGAGGTTGGCCACAGCCAGGGCCCGGGGTCCGATCTCCTTTTTTTCCAGGGCTTCCGACAAAAGACCGTTGGCCGCCGGTCCGGAAACCAGGGCGGTGGTGAAGCTGGCCGCGGCCACCCGGGGCAGGCGGGCCCGTCGGGTCAGGGGCGCGGCCAGGCGGCCGAGGGCCATCGTCCAGCCCATGGCCTCGACGACCATGGCCCCGGCCAGGCCCAGCCCCATGAAGAACATGGACCGGATCAGGGGCCAGGCCACCTTGTTCCACATGGTCTCCAGCCGCAGGAAGGCCGCCAGGTCCGCCGGCCGCCAAGCCAGAAGGGCGACGGTGACGGCCAGGGCGACCAGGGTGGGTATCCAGAGAGCCCGGCGGCTCCTTTTAGCGCGGGCCACCGGTTTTGACGATCATCAGGGAGAGGTACGGCGGCTTGGTGACCGGGTCGTTTTCCAGATCGCTATGGATCTCCTCGTCCGGCAGACCCACTTTGGAATAGAGGGTGGCGTTCTTGAGCAGGCCTTTTTTCTTCAGCATGGCCATGATGCCCTCATAGGAACGGTAGGTTTTCAGGATGGCCACGTTGTCGGTCTGATCCAGAAGGCGGCCCAGCCGCTCGGGATCCTCCACCCCGCTCATGATGGTCAGGGACTCCAGGCCGGTGACCAGCGGCCGGTTGCGGCGGGAGGCGGCCATCTGATAGGAGGTGATGCCGGGGATGGTGACCACCGCCCCTTCGGGCAGCATCTCGGCCAGATAGGGGAGCACGTAGCCATAGGTGCTGTAGGTCAGGGGATCGCCCAGGGTCAAAAAGGCGGCCGAGCGGCCCCGCCGCAATTCGTCGGCGATTATCCGGGCGTTGGCCCGCCAGGCCGTAGTCAAGGCGTCCTCGTCGCCCACCATGGGGAAGTCCAGCCGCCGGATCTCGATGCCGGGCTTCAGATGGGGCTCGGCGATTTGCTGAGCGATGGAATAGTCGTTGCCGGGAGAGGCGGCGGTGAAGATGAGATCCACTTCCCCCAGGATGCGGGCGGCTTTGATGGTCAACAGTTCGGGGTCGCCGGGGCCGACGCCGATCCCATAGAGGGTTCCAATTTTTTCAGACATGTGAATAAGGCTCCTTCAGTATCTCGCCGGGCGGGGCCCGGTCTCACGGCATGGTCGATTCATCACCAATTCAAGGCCGGCGGGCGGTCAATTTTGCGGCGGCAGGTCCACCTTCAGGTCGAGCGGCGGCGCCGCCGAAGGGGGGGCCGGGGCTTCCGGGTCGGCGAATTCCTCATCGTCGTCGACCGGTGCGGCCGACGGCGCCGGGGCGCCCTCTTCGGCCGGGCCGGCCAGGGCGGGATCTTCCGCCGTCAGGCCGGTCCAGGCGGCCAACTGTTCCAGACCCTCCAAAAGCGAAGGCGTGGGCCGGGCCAGGATGTCCTCGGGGATCTTGTACACCCGGTTGGTTTTAAAGGCCTTCAGCGACTTGTAGATGCCGCGCCCTTTGACCTGGCTCAGGGGGGTCGAATTCATGGGCCCTTCCTGGGAGATGAAAATATCCACCTGATTGGCCTTGGCCAAGAGGCGCTCCGGGCCGTAGTCGGCCACGATGAGGCCCGGGGCGTTGGGCTTGGCGTCGGCGGCCACGTTGCGGCCCCCGGCCAGTTCCACCAGCCAGACGGGCAGGGAATCCGGCGTGAAGGTCTTGATCTGCTCGTGGACGGCTTCCAGGAAGACGCCGGGCTTGTCCTTCTCCGCCCGGCGGCTGGCGGCCGCGTGATAGGCGGCGATCCGGCTGTCGAAATCCAGAATCATCCGCTCCCCGGCCTCCTGGCGGCCGACCAGGCCGGCCAGATTGCGCCAGTATTGGTAGAGGTCGCCGGCCCGCAGCACCTGGGCGGAATACACCTTGATGCCGGCGCTCTCCAGGGTGGTCACCAACTGACGGCCGGCGGCGACATGATACGGCCGCATCAGGACCAGGTCGGGTTTGGCGGCCAGGAATTTTTCCACGTCGTCGCGGATGCTGAAAACCGGCGGCTTTTTCCAGCCCTCGGTCTCCGGCCCCCGGTAGGTCTCCTGGCCGGAGACGCCGATGAGGTTGTCCCGGGCCCCCACGCGCAAAAGCACCTCGGTGTGGGCCGCATAAAGGCTGATGACCCGGGGACGGGCCGCTTCATTCCCGGCCGTCCGCGCCGAGCCGGCGAAAAACAAAACGGCCAGAAACGCGAGCACCCCAAGGCCGGCGATCGGGCATCTCTTCATGGTGTCCTCCTGAGGCGGAACGAGGCGGCCGGACCGCCGGCAAAATCGTCGGGGACCACTTGGGCCTCCGCGTCGTATACTTCAGCCAGAATGTCGCCGGTGAAGGTCCGGGCTGTGGGGCCGGCGGCCACCAGGCGGCCTTTTTTCAAAAAAACGAATTCATGCCCCGAAGCGCCGGCCAGGTTCAGGTCGTGGGTGACGGTGATCACCAGGTCGCCGGCCTCGGCCCGCCGGCGGGCCAGTTCCATCAGGGCCAGGCCGTGGGCCACGTCCAGGCCGGAGGTGGGCTCGTCCAGAAGCAGGATCGGCGTCTCCTGGGCCAGGGCCCGGGCGGCCACCACCCGCTGGCGCTCGCCGCCGGAGAGGGCGGTGACCGCCTTGTGGGCCAGTTCCTCCAGATTCACGGCCGAAAGGGCCCGGTCCACGGCCTGGTGATCTTCCGGGCCCAGCCGTCCCCAGCGGCCCAGATACGGCCGCCGGCCCATGGACACCACCTCCCGCACGGTGAAGGCGAAATTGAGGCGGAAATCCTGGGGGGCCAGGGCCAGGGTCCGGGCCAGGGCCAGGGGCGTATACCCGGTCATGGGCCGGCCGCGGACCATTATGCCGCCTCCGGCCGGTTTTTTCAAGTTGGCCAGAAGATCCAGGAGGGTGCTCTTGCCGGCGCCGTTGGGGCCGGCCAGGATGTAGTGACGGCCGGGGTGGAACTCCAGGTCGACCGCCGAAAGGACCTCCTGGGCCCCGTGGCGGAAGGTCAGGCCGCTGGTGACCACCCAGGGGCCCGACACCTGCTGCCGATCCTCAGTCATAGGCCAGGCGTCCCATGCGCTTGCGGAAAATGACCAGGAAGACCGGGCCGGCCAACAGGGCCGTCAGCACCCCCACCGGGATTTCGCCGGGCAGGATCACCCGCACCACGGTGTCGGCCGACAACAGCAGCAGCCCCCCGCCCAGGGCCGACAGCGGCAAGAGGCTGCGGTGGTCCGGCCCGGTGACCATGCGCACCAGGTGGGGAACGATGAGGCCCACGAAACCGATGACCCCGGCCACCGACACCGCCGCCGAAGCGGCCAGCGAAGCGGCCGCCAGCAGTTGGAAACGCACCCGCCGGGTGTTGACCCCCAGGGTCTCGGCCGAGCGGGCCCCCAGGGTCATGATGTTCAGGTCCACCGCCGACCACAGGGCGATGAGGAGGGCCGGGGTGAAGAAAGCCAGCACGATGGTCGCGTCGCCCCAGGTGCGGGCCTGGAAACTGCCCAGAAGCCAGAAGACGATGGAACTGACCTGTTCCCCGGCCAGGTACTTGATGAAGGAGATGGCCGCCGACAGAATGGCCGACATGATGACCCCGGCCAGGATCAGGTTGGTGGGCGACAGGTGTTTCTGCTCGTCCCGGGCCAGGGCGATGACCAGGGCCAGGGTCAGGCTGGCCATCACGAAGGCCCCCACGGTCAGCACCCAGGGCGCGGCCAGGAAGGTCAGGCCCGGGGCCAGCAGCCCGGCCACGATGACGATGGCCGCCCCGCAGGCCGCGCCCGACGAGACCCCCAGCGTGTAGGGGTCGGCCAAGGGGTTCAAAAGCAGCCCCTGGAAGACGGCCCCGGAGAGCCCCAGGGCCGCCCCGGCCAGCATCGAGGTCAGCAGGCGCGGCAGGCGCACCTCCCACAGGATGGCGACGCGGCTCTCGTCGAGGGGCATCGCGCCGCCGAAAACCTTGTAGCGGATGACTTCCAGTATCTCCCCGGCGGTGAAGGGCATGAAGCCGGAGTTGACCGAAGCGGTCAGGACCAGCCCCAGGGCCAGGGCCAGAACCAGGCCCAGACCCCAGGGGTTCCGCCAGGCCCCGAAGCGGCGGGGCGCCGCCGGGGCCGCGCCGGGCGCGGGGTGCGGCGGCCGGGGCGAAGGTTTCGTTTCCCCCGGCCCCTGGGAGCCGGCGGCATATTCCGGACGGGTGGTCATCCGCTCACCCGCCGTTGGACCAGAACAGGCGGTTGGCCTCTTCCAGATGGGGGAGATTCAAACCCAGATGCTTGGCGGTGAGGTAGGCGGAGTGGATGGAAAAGTAGCCGGTGGCCCAGGGGTCGGGCCACAGCTCGGCCAGTTCCGTCCGGGCCGGAGTCAGGCTGGCCGGAGCCTTGTCGCTCATCAGGGCGTTGAGTCCGCTCTGGGCGGCCCCCGGCTCGCCCATGGAGCGAATGATGAGTTCCGAAATCCAGGCCGGGTTGTCGGCTTCGAAGGTCTGGGGCTGGCCGCCCAGGGCCAGGGTCAGGCTCTTGGCCTCGGCGCTGACTTCCCGGATGAAGGCGGCCGTCTCGAAGGGGTGGGTGCGGATCTTCCGCTGCCGGCCGATATAGTGGCCGTAGAGGGCGTAGGCGTCGGCCAGGGCCGCGGCCATCTGGACCCCGATGGGGTCGGGGCTGATGTTGACCCGGAATTTGGCGTATTTGAACAACAAGGCCTCGGAGGCCCGGCCGGCCCGGACGTCTCCGGCCAGGGTCCACAGCCCGCCCTCGTCCCCGGCCAGGGCCAGGGGGGTGAAGGGGCCGGACAGGGCCAGGATGCCGATCTTGGGCCGCCCGGCCCAGACGGCCGCCTCCCAGGCGATCTGCATGGTCAGGCGGTGGGACTGGGGATCGAAGCCCCGGCTGGCGATGATCAGGCTCCGCAGGTCCTTGGCCTCGGCCAGGATGATCCGGAGCGTCTCGTCCACCCGCCAGGGCGGCACGGCCACCACCACCTCGGTGGCCTTGCGGAAGGCGGCGGTGTGGTCGTGGGTGGGAAAGACGTTCTTGGGCAGGCGATAATCGGAGAAATGGCCGGCCAGGGTGCGTTCATAGGCCAGGCGGGCCATGGCCTCCTCGCCCCGGTCATAGAGCGTCAGGCTGGAGTTGTTGTATTTCTTGTCCCCCAGGGTCCGGCGGCCGAGAAAGGAGACCAGGCCGAACGCCCAGGCCCCCGAACCGCAGACCACGAAGTTTTCCTTGGCCGAGGGGCTGTAGAGCCGGCGGTCGGCGTGGGTGGCGTAATAGGCCAATCCGTGGGGCGCCTTGACCGGAGGCGGTTTCCTGGAAAAGCAGGGGCGCCGGCCGATGACCCGGCGGGCGCGGAGGGATTTGAAGCCGTCTTCCAGGGCCGCCGCCAGGCCGTGGGCCTCGAAGAAATCCTCGAAATCGGGCTCCCGGCCGAAGGTGCGGCGGTGGTAATCCCGCAGTTCCTCCATCACCGTCTCGGCGGCCTCGATAAGGCCGAGTTTCTTCTTTCCGGCCAGGGTCAGGGCCCGGGCGGCCACCTGGGAGGCCATGATCTTTTTGTCGCGGGCTATTTCACGGATGGCGTAGAGGGCGGCATATTCGTCGAGGGTCAGTTCGCTGCCGGACTGGGCCGCCAGTTCGGCGGCCAGCTCCGAGACCAGGCGGCCCCGGCCGAAACCGACATACGTGCGGCCGTAGAGATTCTTCAAGCCCCGGATCAGGCTCTCCTTCGGCTGCCAGGGCCGTTTGAACAATTCGGCCAGACAGTGGTTGCCGTTGAACCAGGAAGCCAGGTTCCGGCCCTCGGACAGCCCCAGGTCCTCCGGCACCCGGCTGTAGCTGATGACCACCGGCTGCACCAGCACGTCATTGCGGGCGGCCAGGGCCCCCTGGAGGGCGATGAGGCGCCGGGGGTAGCGGAGGCTGCCGTCGCGGGTCCGGGCGCCGCCGGACCAGGCTTCCAGGAAGATGCCCTGGGATTTGCCCATTTCGCCCAGGGCCTGGCAGTAGTGATACAGCGTGGAGAGGTAGGCCCGCCCGGCCCCCGAACGCACGATGACGTAGGAGCCGACCATGAAGACCCGGGTCAGGCTCGGGGTGGCCATCATGTTCTGCCCGGCGGCGAACAGCGGCAGCCCCAGGCCGTTCTGGTCCAGGAAGACGTTGAAGATGAACTCGTCCCAGTGGGAGCTGTGATTGATGAGATAGACCACGCCCCGGCCCTCGGCCCGGGCCCGGGCCAGGGGCTCGAGGTGCCTGAGCTCCCGGGCGTCCTGGGAGACGAAGAGGTGGTCGGGGTCCCGCGATTCGAAAAGCTGGGCGATGATGTTCAGGGTGGCGGCCCGGAGCATGGCGTGCGTCTCCGGGTCGTAACGGCAGGAAATCAGGGCCGCCTGGGCCTCCAGTTCCCGGCGGCCCACCGGTTCGCCGCGCTCGGCCAGCGACCGTTCGGCCAGATCCACCGCCAGGCGGGCGATGTCGTCCTGATCCGAAAAGGCCGGCGCCAGGGGGGACCGCTGGATATAGCCGGCCCCCGGCTCACGCCGGGAGACGGCATTCAAAAACCTGACGAAGTCGAAACGCCTGAAGAGCCCCAGGGCCGGCTTGGCCAGAAGTGAACCGAAACGGCCGCTCATGCGCTGTCGCCCCTCCCCCTCATTTGGCGAGCACGGAACTCACCGCGTCAATGCGGTATTCGGCTATGCCCTCGGGCAGCTTGTCGAAGACCAACATGAAGGGGATTTCCTGCCCGGGGGCGACGTTCATGTTCAAACCGCGCTGCCCGCCCTTGAGGCTGAGGCGGGTGGTGATCTCCAGGATGGGGAGGGTGGTCAGCTCCTCTTCCGAAAGGATGTTGCCGGCAAAGACGAAGCGGTCGGCCAGGTTCTTGCCCTCGCCATTCAGAAGATGGCCCCGCAGGCGGATGAAGTTGCGGCGCTCGGGGTAGTTGTTGCGCACCATGCCGGTGATGACCAGGAGCTTGCCGGCCTTGGGGTTGTTGAAGAAATAATAGCCCTGCTTGCCCTCGGTGAACGCTATTTTCTTGGTTCCGGCCTGGTCGCCGTCATCCCGGCCGGGGTCGGTCGGGGGGGGGGGATCGTCGGCCAGCGCCACATTGTCGCCGTTGGACAGGGCGGTGGGGGCCGGCCGGCTGGAAAAGTAATAAATGCCGCCCGCCAGAAGCCCGGCCAGCACGATCAGTCCGATGATCAGCAGATAGGGCGACCGGCTGGATTCTTTGGTGACGGCGGCCCGGATGGAGGCGCCCTGGCCGACCCCGCCGGCCAGGCCCTTGGACTGGTATTCGGCGTCATCGATGAGCATGCGGGCGTGGGCGGCCTGGGCCTCCACCGGGTCGGCCGCCAGCCCGAGCGAATCGTCGGCCTGGTCGGCCGCTTCCGATTCCTCATAGCCGTCGTCGTCATATTCTTCCAGGTCGTCGTCGTCCCGGTCCGACGCCGCGCGGGACTGGGCGGCCCGGCGCAGGGGCGGGCGGCCGCCCTCCTCCATATACTCGTCGTCGAAAATGTCGTCGTCCTCGCTGAGGGTGGAGCGCCCGGGTTCATCCTCCAGGTCGGAATAGAGCTGGCGGCGGCGATCCCGGCGTTCCTTGAGGGAAACCGGCTCGTCCGCGGGCCTCAGGTGCGGCCCCTCGTCGTCGGTTTCCATGAATTCGTCCAGGCCGTCCTCGGGGTCTTCAAAATCGTCGTCGTCGCCCAGGTCGTCCGGCACCCGGCCGTCCAGGGTCCGCCCGGCCGTCTGGTCGTCAAAAAGATCGCCCAGGCCGTACGGATCCGCCCTCCGACCGTCCCCGGAAAGGCTCGAATGCTGATCCGACTCCTCACCGACCGGCCGTTCCGCCGCCTTTTCAGCCCCCTTCCGGGGGCGGAACACGGTGAAGACATATTTGCAATTGGAACAGCGGACCTTGGACCCGGTCACCTTGATCTGTTCCGGCGCGATTTTGAATTTGGCCTGGCATTGGCTGCACGTGATGATCATAAACCGTCCTCCACCTCCGGTGCCGGGCCGCCCGGCCCGACGCCGGGGAACGCCGACAGGCGTTCCTCGCCGCCTTCGCGGCGAGAGCCCGGTCGAATGGGATTCCGACCCGGGCAATCCAGGGCTCCGACGGCGCGGCGGGAGCGGCCGTCGGGGCGCAACACATTCATTGATCCCGGGTGACGACCCGGTAGATGGCCGGCAGGGTCCGATACCGCTCCGCGTAATCAAGCCCGTACCCCACCAGAAAGCCGTCGTCAAGAGAAAAGCCGACGTAGTCCAGGCCCACGGGCGTCTCCCGGCGGGCGCGCTTGTCCACGGCCACCGCCACCTTCAGCGAGGCCGGCCCGCGCTTGCGGAGGAATTCCATCAGCCAGGCCAGGGTCAGGCCGCAGTCGGCGATGTCCTCGACGATGAGCACGTGACGGCCGCGGATTTCCTTTTCCAGGTTCTTGGTCATCACCACCTCGCTGGAGGAGGTGTCCCGGTCCTGATAGCTGGAAAGCCGCACGAAATCGACTTCCACCGGCAGTTCGCCCAGGGACCGGACCAGATCGGCCATGAAAATGAAGGCGCCGTTCAAAACGCCCACGGCCAGAAGCTGCTCGCCGGGCGCCAGGATCTTTTCATAATCGGCCCGAACCGCGGCCCCCAGTTCGGCCACCCGGGCGGCGATCTGTTCCGCGGAATATAAAAGGGTTCTGTCCGTCATGTACCCGCCCTTGATGTTCGGTGTGTTTTCAATAACGAAGCCCGGCGGCGGCTGGGCCGCCGCTCCGGAACGCTTGGCGCCCGCCGCCCTTCCCCGAAACGGCGAACGCGCTTTCATCCATTGAAAAATGTTACCTGATTCTCGCCTTTTCGTCAACCGGCGCGGCTTATAATTTAAGGTCGGAGGCGGTTGAGCCCCCGCCCCGGGTTCCGGGTCAATAATCGCGATCTGGAAAGATCAGGTCGTCCATGGCCACGCACAGTTCACGCAGGCTGACGTTCTGCCGCTTGAGGCCGGCCAGCACCCGGTTGAGCTGGTTGATGCGCTTTAAGGATTTGACGATCAGGTAGCTCCCCAGGACGGTCAGGAGGGCGCAGAGACCCAACAGCGGTCCCAAGAGATACATGACCTTCATCGGGTCGTAATACCGGGAAATGACGATGAGCACGCTTAAGACCGACAGCGGCAGGGCCAAAACGGCCAGACCCGTGCGCATCACCGACAGGGAGGTGCGCTTTTCGGACAGGACCAGGCTGACCTCGTTGATCAGCATGGCCTCGTGGCGCATGACCGCGTTGGAGGGCAGGCGATCCAGATCCCGAAGCGGCAGAAAACCGTCCAACGCGGCCGTTTCCGGCGCGGCGGGGGACGAATCGGTTTTCGCTTTCCAGATCAGGGCCATGAATAAGGCGCATCCTATGGTTTTTTTACGGCATCGAGCTTCTGGCGAAAGGCGGCGATGGGGTCCAGCAACGCCGCCAGCCCCGGCCCGTCGCGCTGTTCCACCGCCCCACGAATATCGGTCAGGACGGCGATCAGGGTGTCGAGGTTTTCCACCAGGTTGTCCGCGTTTTCCAGGGCGATTTCCACCCACTTGGCCGGGACCGAGGCCCCCACCCGGGTGGAATCGCGAAAACCGGTGCCGGCCCAGGGCAGGGCCGCTTCGCCCCCCCCTCGCAGCACCGCGCCGGCCAGGGCCGTGGCCGACAGGTACGGCAGGTGGCTGACCAGGCCGTAAAGCCGGTCGTGGGCTTCGGCCGACATGACCCGGACCCGGCAATCCAGGAGTTCGTGCAGGGCCCGCAGCCGCCGGAGCAGCGCCTCCGTCCCGGGGCCGGGCGGGTCCGGCGGGGTCAGGATGAACAGGCACCCCCGCACCAGGTCGGCGGCGGCGTGGGCGTACCCGGAGACCTCCCGCCCGGCGATGGGGTGGCCGCCGCAGAAGTCCAGCCCGGCGGCCCGGGCGGCCCGGGTGATGGGCCCTTTGGTGCTGCCCGCGTCGGTGACGGAATAGGCCACGCCCCGGCGGCCCATCAGTTCCACCAGTTCCAGGTTGCGGGCCACCGGCAGGCACAGGTAGGCCAGATCCAGGGGCCAGTCGACGAAGGTTTCCACCCGGTCGGTCACCCCGGCGAAACGGCGGGTCCGCCGGGCGGCCTCCACCGTGGCCCGGTCGTGATCGAAGGCGTACAGATCCAGACCGCCGAAGGGCAAAAGGGCCTTGGCCAGGGAACCGCCGATCAGCCCCAGGCCGGCCACACCCACCCGTTTGAAAGGCGGCTTCGGCGCGAGTTTTATTTTGGCCATCCGGCGCTCCGCGAAATCAGAACCATGCCCCGGAGGGGCAAAGTGCCGCCGCGACAGCGTCATGGGCGTGTCGCAGCGACCGAGACGAAGGCTCGATGGCCTCCAACCTTGAGAAACCCGGCCGACCGTTTTCCGGGGCCGGGCAAAATTGTATTATATTACAGGAAACCATAAAATTTGGCCAGGAAATTCAACGCCCTGGATGGCCCCCCAATGGCCCCCGCCGCATCGCCCGGGCGGCGCTCAATCCAGACAGATGTCCACCGGGCTGAAGGTGGTGACGTCGAAAAGGCCGGTGACGGTCAGCTTCAGTTCCGGGATGACCGGCAGGGTCAGAAAGACCAGATTGATCAGGGGATGGAAAGTATCCGGCAGCCCCAGTTCCCGATGGGCGGCGGTGATGATTTTTTCCAACCCCTCGGCCACTTCCGGGGCCGGGCGGTCGCTCATCAGCCCGCCCACCGGCAGGGCCAGGGAGGCCACCACCCGCCCCCCGTGCGCGACGCCGTAGCCCCCGCCCAGCCGCTCCACTTCCCGCACGGCCAGGAGCATATCGTCGTCGTTGTCGCCGGCCACCACCAGGTTGTGGGAATCGTGGGCCACTGACACGGCGATGGCCCCGTTCTTGATCCCGTAACCGGACAAAATGCCCCGGCCGATTTTCCCGCTGGCCCGGTGGCGCTCGATGACCGCCAGCTTGTTCAGCCCCGGGTTGCGGGCGGGATCGAAATCCCCCCGCTCGTCGCGGGCGACGTTCAGGGTCAGGGCCTTGGTCAGGACGCTGTTGGGAACTATGGCCATGGCCCGGACGGTCCCGGTGCGCAGCGGCAGCCGGAAGGATTCGCGGGTCAGGGGCGGCAGGTGGACGCTGTTTAAGACGCTTTCGGAGACGTAATCATCAAGTTCCACCGTCATCCGGCCGTCGCGGGCCACCTCCCGGCCCTTGGCGAAAACCCGCCGGACCCGGAAATCGCGAAGGTCGTCCACCAGCACCAGGTCGGCGTCCCAGCCCGGGGCCAGGCCGCCCTTGTCCTTCAAGCCGAAGCACTCGGCCGCGTTGAGGGTGGCCAGGGTCACGGCCAGGATGGGGTCCAGGCCGTCGGCCACGCACTGGCGCAGGAGCTTGTTGATGTGCCCGGTGGCCAGGATGTCGGCCGCCTCCCGGTCGTCGGTGCAGAGCACGCACCGGCGGGCGTTGGCCGGCGTAACCCCGGTCAGAAGGTTCTTCAGGTCGTTGGCGCTGGAGCCCAGGCGCATGAGCACATACTGCCCCAGGCTCAGGCGCTCCAGCATCTCCGGGACGTTGACGCATTCGTGGTCGGTCTTGACGCCCGCGGCCGCGTAGGCCATCAGGTCGCGGCCGGCCACCCCCGGGCTGTGGCCGTCGATGACCCGGCCGTGCTTGCGGGCCATCAGGATCTTGCGCATCACCCCGTCGGCGTGGTTGATGACCCCGGGGTAATCCATGACCTCGCCCAGGCCCCAGATGCCTTTTTCATGGATGAGGGTCTCCAGGTCCTCGGCCGTCAAGACCGCCCCGGCCTGTTCGAAGGACGTGGCCGGGACGCAGGAGGGCAGCATGATCCGGACGTCCAGGGGCAGCCGGCGGGAGGCCTCCAGCATGTAGCGGATGCCGTCGAGCCCGCTGACGTTGGCGATTTCATGGGGATCGGCCATGACGGTGGTGGTGCCGAAGGGCAGCACCAGGCGGGCGAACCGGGCCGGGGTCAGCGAAGACGATTCGATGTGCACGTGCCCGTCGATCAGGCCTGGCAGGATGATGCCCCCCTCGGCGTCGACGGTTTCCCGCCCCCGGTAGTCCGGCCCCCAGCCGACCACCCGGCCCAGGCCCACGGCCAGGGGGCCATCGAGGAGTTGCCGGTTGAAGACGTCCACCAGGCGGCAGTTGGTTATCAAGAGGTCGGCCGGCTCCCGGCCGGCGGCCATGTCGATCAGGCGGTCCAAATTTTCTCGGTTCATGAAGGTTCCTCCCCGGCGGCGGCCGGAAGTCGATGTCAAAGCCCCGGAGGGGCCTTGCGCCGTCGCAACCGCGTCAGGGGCGGGTTGCGCCGGCCGGGACGAAGGTCCCATCGTCCCCATCCCGAATCCCCGCCGGCGCATCGCGCGGCTTCGGGCGAGGTACGGCGAGGAGGCGATTCCGTCTGTTCCCGGCCGATTATATTTCAGCCAGGCCGCCTTTCGGCGGCGTATTGCCCCATTCGGGGCCTTGTCAATTATAACACATTGTTCTATTATAAAAAAACGTGCGGACCCGCGCCGCCCGAGACGCCTTCATCTTTAAAAGGGGAGCCCGATGAAAAAAGCCCTGGTCATGACATGCCTGGCCGCCGCTCTCTGCTTTTCCGCCGCCGCCGCCGAAGCTCAGATGACCCCCGACCCGGTGGACCTGAATATCTCCAACCTCAAACAGCAGAACCCCTCCTGGTACTGGCCGGCCCTGGCCCAGCAAATCCTGAACGGCCGCATTCCCGGAGAGCCGCCCTCCCAGTGCCAGTTGGTGAACACGGCCAACGAGGCGGCCGGCCGGGCGGAGTCCGACTGCTGCGCCAACCCGGAACTGGAGGTCTGCGGCCGCCCGGGCGAACTGAGGGAAATCATGGCCCTTCTCGGCCGTTACGGCATCCGGAGCGAACTGGTGACCCCGCCCGCAACCCCGGAAGACGTCTACCAATACCTGGTGGCCGGCCGGGCGCTCATTGTCGGCTTCAAGCTGGTCCAGGACGAGAAGAGCCACGCCTACCTGGTGCGGGGCATTTCGTGGGTCGATGGCGAGGCCAGGCTGCTGGTCAACGATCCGGCGGTCCCGGAGCCGTCCACCGTGCCGTTCGCCGACGAACGCCCGGCCTGGCGTGAAGTCCTGGCCATCGACTGACTCAAAAAAATCATTGGGGCAAAAAAACTCGCGGCGGCCGGATTGTACATTCCGGTCGCCGCGATCCGGTTTGGCCTCCGGCCTCGTGAAGGTTCGGACCGCGCAAGCGTTCCCCGGCGGCCCGCCGCCGGCGCCCCCGAAAGACCGGACCCCACTTACTGGTCGCCCTGGCCGCTCAAAACCTGCCACAGATGGAAAATGGCCATGGCTGAAGTCCGGGTCAGGGCCCGGCCGGTGATCCCGCCGAGGCTGAAATGGCGGATGAGGGGCTGCCCCTGATGAAGAGTCTCCCGCTGAACGGCGGTTTCGATGACCAGGGCGGTCTCCCCGGGCCGGGGCGGCGGAGCGTCCTGATCGGGACGGGCGGTGACGATGAGGCGGATCTCCCGGCCTCGGCGGCGGGAGGGCCAGGAATCCTCCTCGTCCGCCTGCAGAGCGGCCGAATCCGGGGCGTAGAGCCGCAATATCTCCATGGTCCCGGACAAGGTGGGCTGCCAGGGCAGATCCTGGGCCCCGCCCCAGTTCTCCGGCTCCAGGCTGGGGGCCAGGGCGCCGGAAAGGCGCCCCTGGGTAATGGCGTCGAGGATGGTCAGGCAGAGGTCCTGTTCCTTCAAAAGGGCGGCCGTGACCTGGGCCAGGCTGACTTCGCCGTGGGCGAAGACGTGCCCGGCCAGCCGCTTTTCCAGCTCGGCCAGAGTGGGGGCCAGGCGGGCCTCCACTTCCTCGTCGGTCCGGCCCTCGGCGGTCACGATGACCCGCACCTGGTCCGGGGCGGCCAAGAGGCCCACCGTGGGATTGAAGCCCGGGGCCATCAGGTCGCCGATCCGGTTGTCCACCAGGCTCTCCCCCAGCCCGGCCGTTTTGAGCACCACGGTCCGGATCCGGCGGTCGACGGCGGGGAACTGCTCTTTCAAGCGGGGCAGCAGCCAGTCCCGGACCATCCGCTTCATCTCCGGGGGCACGCCGGGCAGAAAAACCATGAGCTTGCCGGGCTCGGCCAAAGCGAAGCCTGGCGCGGTGCCCAGAACGTTGGGCACCACCAGGGCGCCCCGGGGCAGCCAGGCCTGGCGCAGGTTGTTATCGGTCATGATGTAGCCCCGGCGCCGGAACATGTCCCGCACCCCGTCGGCCAGGTCCTCGCGATAGACTAGTTCACGCCCGAAAGCTTCGGCGGCGGCCTGTCGGGTCAGGTCATCCTCGGTGGGGCCCAGGCCCCCGGTGACCACGGTGACCGGGCTGTGTTCCCAGCCCAGGCGGAAGGCCTGGATCAGGCGGGGCAGATCGTCGCCCACCGAGGTGTGCCGCACGATCCGCAGCCCGGTGCCGCCCAGGGTTTCCGAAAGCCAGGCGCTGTTGGTGTCCACCATGCGGCCCAGCATCAATTCACTGCCGGTGGTGATGAGCTCGCCGGAAAAGTCGTTTTCCATAGCCGTTCCTGAAATTTTCCTAAGGTTTTCCGTTGGCTTGCCGGGGCCGGACAAAGGTTTGACCGCCACGGAGCTCAGCGTTGGTATTGTAGCACAAAACGGCTCCCGATACCAAATCATCCAGCTTTGCGGACAGGGCGAGAGCGGTATAGCGGCCGTACGACGGATAGAGGAATAAAATATTCTCCATTCACGCCTTATTGGGGCTCAACAACTCGCATCATTGCCCTACCGGGCAATCTCTGGCTATCGCCCGGTAGGGCGATGGGCTCAAACAAGTTGAGCCCCAATAAGGGTTCATTCCGAAAAATTTATTCCTCTATCCGTCTAATTGTATGCCAGCCTATCGCAAAAATTTGTATAACGCTCTTGCCCTGGCTTTGCGGAGCAATTCTCAAAGTAGAAGTGTGGTTCCTGTTCCATCCCCGCCAAGAGGCAATTTCCATCCCTGACCCTTCCGAAACCGCCCGCCTTGGGACGGTTTCGGTATCTTTCAAGCCTATCAGCTTGAATCTTAATATATCGCAAGGTGTTGCGATTTGTGGTCCAGGGGGAAATTCCCCCTGGCGGGGTTTGGGGCGGAGCCCCATTTCTTTTACTTTGAGAATTGCTGAGCCTTGCGCGGGCGCCTCACCCGGCCGGGGGGCGGCCCCAGAACATCTCCATCATGCTGCAGGCCAGCCCGGAGCCGATGCCCATCAGCACCAGCCGGCCGCCGGGGGGCAGGAGGCCCCGTTCCCGGGCCAGATCCAGGGTGAAGGGCACCGCCGCCGGGCCCATGTTGCCGTAATCGGGAAAGGTCTTGACCAGGCGGCTTTCATCGAGTTCCAGCGACTCGCACAGTTTGCGGGTGTTGGCCGCGCTGACCTGGTGGCAGATATACCGCGCAAAGCTCTCCGGGGTCCAGCCGAATTCCGCCGCGCCCAGTTCGAAGGTCTCCCGGGCCAGGGCCACCCCGGCGGTCATCAGGGCGGTGGAATCCGTCTCCATGCCCTCGGCGTCGCCCCGGCAGAGGTGGTTGGAGGCGGCGTCGCTGCGGCTGACCGAACAGGAGAGGTAGGGGGCCTCCGGGTAGTCCCGCCGCCGGCCCAGGATCATGGCCGCGCCCCCGGAGCCCAGAGTCAGGGTGGCGAAATGGCGGAAGAAGAGCCCCCGGTCGGCGTCCGGGGCCAGGAGCCGCTTGATGGTGGTTTCCAGAAAGGGGTGGCTGTTTTCGCCGGCCACCACCAGGGCGTGCTCGGCCAGCTCGGCCTCGACGGACAGGGCGGCCAGTTCCAGGCCGTCGATGAAGCCCAGGCAGGCGCTGCCGATGTCCAGGCTCTTGACCCGGCCCGGCAGCCCCAGGCGGTGCTGGACGATGGAGGCGGTGGAGGGTTCGAGGTGGTCGCGGCCGACGGAGGTGGAATACAACAGGTCCAGCCGCCGCCGGTCGAAACCGGTCCGGGCCAGGAGCGTCTCCGCGGCCCGGGCTGCGGCCAGGCTGGGGGGCGCGTCCAGGGGATACACCCGCCGCCGGACGATGCCGGTCAGGGAGGCCAGGAGTCCCCGGGGCAGCTTTAGGCGGGTCAGGGCCGGCTCCAGCCGGGCCTCGATCTCCGCCGAGGTCACCGCCAGGGGGGCCTCGTCGCGGGCCAGGCCCACCACGGCCACATTTTTATAACGGGGAAAAGCCATGAGCTCTCCAGGTCGGCCGACACTCAACAGCCTCAAAAGAAATGAAGGCGCAGCCAAAAATTTTGAAAAATTCAAATGGCCGATTATGGTTCAACCGGCCGGGCGACGATTCCCTACGGAGAAGAAATGCGGCTTCCGTTCCAAGCCCCGCCAAGAGGCAATTTCCCCCCTGGCGGGGTTTGGGGCGGCACCCCATTTCTTCTCCATTGAGAATTGTCGCCGACCGGGGGATTATATCACTTTCCGGGGCTTCTGTGGTATGATGGGTAAAGTTGCTCCCGGGACCGGGCGCGAAACAGGTGAAAGGCTGGTTAAGTTCATGAAACAATATCGCAAGACCAAGATAGTGGCCACCATCGGGCCGGCTTCCTCCGACCCGGAGGTGTTGCGGAAAATGATCGAGGCCGGGCTGAACGTGGCTCGGCTCAACTTTTCCCACGGGAAGGCCGAGGACCACCGGGCCATGGTCGGGACCATCCGCCGCCTGAGCCGGGAGATGGATCGGCAGGTGGGCATCCTCCAGGACCTGGCCGGTCCCAAGATCCGCCTGGGGGCGATTCAGGACCGGGTGCTGGAAACCGGCTCGACCGTGCGGCTGGCGGCGGGGACCGAGGAAGTGGACGACAGCCTGCCGGTCAATTACCAATACCTCATCGAAGACGTGGGCGTCGGCGAGGAGGTGCTGCTGTTCGACGGCAAGATCGGCCTCAAGGTCACGGCCAAGGATGAGCGCTACCTGACCTGCCTGGTGCTCAACGGCGGCCCGGTGAGTTCCCACAAGGGGGTGAACCTGCCCCACAGCGACCTGCGCATCCCGGCCTTCACCGACAAGGACCGGGCCGACCTGACGGTGGGCCTGGAAGCCGGGGTGGATTTCGTGGCCATGAGCTTCGTGCGCTCGGCCCGGGACCTGGTGCCGGTGCGGGAGATGATCGGCCGGGGCGGCCGGCCGCCGCTGTTGATCGCCAAGATTGAAAAACCCCAGGCCGTGGCCGGCATCGACGACATCCTGGAGGTGGTGGACGGCATCATGGTCGCCCGGGGCGACCTGGGCGTGGAAATGCCCATCGAGGAAGTGCCGGTCACCCAGAAAAAGCTCATCCGGGCCGCCCGCCGCCGGGGCCGGCTGGTCATCACCGCCACCCAGATGCTGGGCTCCATGGCCGCCAACCCCCGGCCCACCCGGGCCGAGGTCACCGTCGTGGCCAACGCCATCCTCGACGGCACCGACGCGGTCATGCTCTCGGAGGAAACCGCCGTGGGCGAATACCCGGTGGAGGCGGTGAGCATGCTGGACAAGGTCTCCCGCCAGACCGAACCCATCATGGACAATCGGTCCTACCTCCTGGAAGAGCAGTGCCACAGCCTCAACCCGGTGGCCTGCGCCATCACCCGGGCCGTGGCCATCCTGGCCGAGGATCTCCAATGCCGGGTCATCGTGGCCGCCACCCAGGGGGGTTCCACCGCCCGCCTGGTGGCCCACCTGCGCCAGCCGGTGCCGGTGATCGGCCTGACCTCCGACCCGGCCACCATGCGCCAGTTGACCCTGTCGTGGGGGGTCATTCCGGCCCACATCCAGCCCTGCGAATCCATTGTCCTTTTGGAACAACTGGCCAGCGAGTGGCTGGTCCGCCACGATCTGGCGCAAAAGGGGGACAAGGTCTTCCTGACCTGCGGGCTGCCGCTCCAGACCACGGGCACCACCAATCTCATCAAGATGCTGGAGGTCGGCGAATCGGCCGGCCAATAAACGCGCCCCCCGGGAGGTCGCCATGGCTCACCCCGTCAAACCGGCCCGCCGCCGGCGTTATCGCTGGCTGCTGGCGGCGCCGCTCGTCATCCTGCTGGCGCTGGGCCTCCTCTCCTGGCAGGCGGGCCGCCTGGCCCTCGAACGGGCGGCGGCTCTCATGACCTGGAACGACCAGCCGGTCAAGATCGAATCCGGGTTGATCCTGGCCCTGCCGCTGGTCAATCTGGTCTATGCCCGGGACCTGACTTTTTCGGCTCAAGGCGAAGATGGCCCGATCCAGATCGGCCTGGCCCGGCTCTGGGCCCGGGAAGTCGCCGGCGAGGGCGGCCGGGCCTGGCGGATTGAAACCTCGGGGCTGGCGGCGGCCGGCGATCACCGGAAAGCCGCGATCGGCCATTTTCTCACCCGGGTCGTCTTCGACCGGGAGCGCCGGCGGCTCACCCTCAACGATCTCGAACTGCGCCAGGTCGCGCTCGAGGGCCGAATCCGGGCCGCTTTCGACTCCCTGACCATGCCCCTGGCCTTTTGGGAAACTCCGCCCGAGGCCCGGGGCCCGAACCGTCGGCTGCTGGACCGGAATTTTGAACTGCGCGACGTGGCGGTGGATAATTTCAAGCTGATCCGCCCGGCCGGAGGGGAGGCCGCCGAGGCGCCGGGCGGAAAA
>JAVBLB010000164.1:0-38696 GCA_031553735.1 Candidatus Adiutrix sp. | reverse complement strand
GGGTTCACATGCTGGTGGATCGCGGCGGCGGGGCCGAAGCGGCCCGCCGGATGGTGGAAGAGGCCGAGAGCCGGCTCCGGGACGGCCAGATTCTGGCCATCTTCCCCGAAGGCACCCGCAACCGGAGCGCCGAGCCTCTTTTGCCCTTCAAAAAAGGCGCTTTCATCCTGGCCAAGCACACCGGAGCCCCCATCGTGCCCCTGGCCATCAAGAACGCCGGCCAGCTCTGGCCGGCCGGCGCCTTCTGGCCCCGCCCCGGCGTCATTCAAGTCAAGATCGGTCCGCCCCTGACCCCCCTTCCCGGCGAGCGCTTAGCCGACCTCACCGCCCGGGCCCAAAGCTCTTTGACCACCCTCCTCACCAGGGCATAGCCCTGGACCCACCGGATGCTAATTACAATTCAATTGAATTGTAATAGACTGAGATCGCCCGGTAGGGCGATGATCGCATCCTCCCCGCACCCGCTGCGCTGGACGGCTGAGGCCGCAACGTTTGGGCGGCCGGGACCATCTTGGTCGTCCACAGGGGGGCGGGCGCTGAAGCGTCCTTGGGGGAGATGGAGACATTGTGTGGGCTGAAATAAAGCCGCCCGCGTCAGCCCACCCGTCATGCCGAGCCAGGTGCATCGTGCGGCGGTCGTGGCCGCAGCGCCACTTGTTTGAGCCATTCAGGCGAGTTGTGGCGCTGCCTACGGGTCATCGCGGCTTCACCAACGATTCCAAGGGGGTCCAGGGGGCGACAGCCCCCGGCGCGGGTGGGTCCAGGGCAGGGTGCGCGTAGCACCCTCCCCTCCCGGGCGGCAAAGCCGCGCCGGTGGCGGGGCTTGGGGCGGAGCCCCATACTTTATAATTGCCCGCCCCATCAGGGCGCGCCAAAAACAAATCGCCCCCGTCATGACGACGAGGGCGATTTGGGAACCGAAAGCATATGAAAATAATGCGAAATAACATGGTCGGGATGACTGGATTTGAACCAGCGGCCCCTGCGTCCCGAACGCAGTGCTCTACCAGTCTGAGCTACATCCCGGTCAGGCGACGTCATAGAAACGCGCAAATGGTTTTATAGCCCTTTTCCACCTAAAAAGCAAGCGATTTTTTCCGAGCCCGCTCAAAAGCCCTGTCGGTGATGTCTTTATGGCCGAATTTTCGACTCCGTACAGCCCCGAAGCCCCGCCCCGATCCATCCCCCAGCCTGAGTTTCTGCCGACCACCCGGCGGGAGACGGACCGTCTGGGCTGGAAAGAACTGGATATCCTCCTGATCCAGGGCGACGCCTATCTCGACCACCCGGCCCAGGGGCCGGCCCTCCTCGGCCGCTGGCTGGTGGCCCACGGCTTCCGGGTGGGGCTTATTTCCCAGCCCCGCTGGCGGGATCCCGAAGAGGCCCGGGCCGACCTGACCGTCATGGGCGCGCCCCGGCTGTTCGTGGCCCTCAGCGCCGGGTCCATGGATTCCATGCTGGCCCACTACACCGCCTTCCGAAAAAAACGGTCGGACGACGCCCTGACCCCCGGGGGGCGGAGCGGCGCCCGCCCCAATCGGGCCACCCTGGTCTATACCGGCCTGGCCCGGGCCGCCTTCCCGGGCCTCCCGGTCCTCATCGGCGGCCTGGAGGCCTCGCTGCGGCGGCTCAGCCATTACGATTTCTGGCAGGATGCGCTGCGGCGTTCGGTGCTTTTGGAATCCAAGGCCGATTTGCTCGTCTACGGCCCCGGCGAGCGACCCCTCTTGGCGGCGGCCCGCCTTCTGGAGCGGGAAGGGGTGGGGGCCGGCCTGCGGGGCCTGTCCGGCACGGCCACGGCCGGTCCGGCCGGCGCCCTCGGGGAGGCCGGGGTTGTGGAACTGCCGAGCCATGAGAGCATCCTGACCGAGCCGCGCCTTCTGATGACCGCCACTTTGGAGGCGGAGCGGCTGATCCATCAGGGCGGACCGGCGGTCGTCCAGGTCTCCGGGGCCCGGGCGGTGCGGGTCGAGCCGCCGGCCGAACCCCTGACCACGGCCGAATTGGATTTCCTCTACGGCCTGCCGTTCACCCGGCGGGCCCACCCCGCCTATCGGGAGTCGGTGCCGGCGCTGACCGTGCTGGCCACCAGCCTGACCACCCACCGGGGCTGCGGCGGGGGCTGCTCGTTCTGCTCGCTGGCTCTCCACCAGGGGCGGCGGATCACGTCGCGTTCGGCGGAATCCATCGTCGCCGAGGCCGAGCGCCTGGCCTCCGGGGGGCCGGTGGCCCTGAGCGACGTGGGGGCGGCCACCGCCAATCTCTGGGGCGCCGCGTGCGGGCAACAGACAAAAAAATGCCGTCGCCGCAGTTGCCTGTGGCCCCGGCTCTGCCCCCATCTCCAGGCCGACCAGACCCGGTGGCTGGACCTCTTAGAGCGCCTGAACGCCCGGCCGGGCATCAAGCAGGTGCGGGTGGCCTCCGGAGTGCGCTACGACCTGGCCCTGACCGATCCGGCCAGCCTGGCCGTTTTCCTGCGGAAATTCGTCGGCGGCCAGCTCAAAGTGGCGCCGGAACACCTGGACCCGGACCTCCTGGCTCTCATGCGCAAGCCGGGCCCGGAGGTTTTTAACAAGTTTTTACAATTTTTCAGCCAAACCGTCGGCCGGGAGTTCCACCTGGTGCCCTACCTGATCAGCGCTTTTCCCGGGTCCGACATCACCCGGATGCGAAGCCTGGCCAAATGGTTTCAGAGCCGCCACTGGCGGCCCCGGCAGGTCCAGGCCTTCATCCCCACCCCGGGCACGGTGGCCACGGCCATGTATTACGCCGGCGTCGACGAGGAGGGGCGCCCGCTGAGCGTCCCCCGGACCGACCGCGAGCGTCTGGCCCAGCAGGCCCTCCTGACGCCCCGGCCGGCCCCCCGGACGCGCTAATTTTCGAATGCCCGGCCTCCGAAACCGCTGAGCAGCCAGGCCTTCAGCAGGGCTTCGAGGCGATGGACGACGAGGTCGATTTTTTTGAGCACCGGCACCAGCTCCAATTCCGAAGCGCCGCTGAGAATCTGCCGGGCCGCCTTCAGATTGGCGATATGCTGGCGGTGGGAACTGATGACGTCTCTGATGGCGGTGACGGTCCGGCCGTCAAAGCCGCGGGGCAGGCCCCGAACCTTGATCAGGGCCAGTTCGGAGTCGCACAGGAATTTCTGACAGAATTTCAGATAAAGGGCCGTCTTTTTCTTGGCCAGGCGAGCATCGGTTTTGACGCAGATTTTTAAATGCTCCGAGAGGGCCTGCCCCAGGAAGTGAATAGCGGTATCCATGAGGACCTCTTGTTGGCAGTGAGGGCAATGGCTGGGGAAGTTATCGAAATGATGCTGACAATTCTGGCATTGCGCTTGCGGCATGGTCATGCTCCTACGGAAAAGCGTTTTTGATGGTGTTGCGGGGTTGACGTTGTTTAATTGGCTAGATCGTATAAAAAAGACCAGGCAACGCATTCCGAGCGGGTCTCGCGGAAAACTTTTCACCGCGTTTTTTGCTCCCCAAGAGACTCGGTCAATAATTTACTTTGCTGTGCAATAATATCTAAATGGCCTTTATTAATTGGAGTGACTGCTTCGTTATGTGGTGATTTTTTAAATTATAAGCATTATATCGCATTGTTTTATGGTTGCACAATATATATTTTGTCTTGTGCCCTCTAAGTAAAAGGCGTCGGCGGCGGGTTCGATCGTTTTTCTATTTAAAGGAAGCGAGCATACAATGAAAAGCGCCCGAATGTTTGCGCGTTTTACAATCCGGAAGGCGGGTCAGCCGGTAAAATCGGTTGGCAGGTGGGCGTTCCGGCGCGGCGGGATGCCTGACGGATATTTTATGTTTTAGCGGGGCTTTATTTGTGGTATACTAATAAGGTAGCTGAAGTATTGGAGGCTTTGCCAGGGCATGCACCACAAGTTCAGAAATCGCCCGGCCCGACGCCGCGGCATATACGTGTTGCCGAATATATTTACGACGTTGAGCCTCTTTTTTGGCTTCTATTCCATTCTGGCTTCAGTGGAGGGCCGTTTCTCCCACGCCGCCTGGTATATTCTGTTTTCGGCCCTCTGCGACGGGCTAGACGGGACCGTGGCCCGGATGACCAACACCACCAGCCAGTTCGGCGTGGAATACGATTCGCTGTGCGACTTGGTGGCTTTCGGGGCGGCCCCGGCGGTGATGGTCTATTTATGGGCCCTGACGCCGGATTTTCTGGTCGGCCTGGCCCCCTATCACCAGCGGCTGGGGGCGGCGGCGGCTTTCGTCTTTCTGGCCTGCGGCGCCCTGCGGCTGGCCCGGTTCAATGTCTTTTCCGGGGTGCGCGATCCGGGATTTTTCCAGGGGTTGCCCATCCCCGGCGGGGCGCTGATGATGGCCGCGGCGGTTCTGTGGCACTATCGCTTCGGCGCCCCGGTGTCGCCCAGTGGGCCGGCCGTGCTGGCGTTGACCCTGGTATTGGCGTTTCTCATGGTTTCCAGCCTCGATTACTTCAGCCATAAGAACAAGGTGCTTTTTCGCAACACCAAGCCGTTCGAAACCCTGGTGGCCGTGGTTTTGATCCTGGGCCTGGTCATCGTGAAAATCAAAAGCGCTCTTCTGCCCCTGGGGTTTCTGTATCTGGCCAGCGGCCCCATCGTGACCGTGGTGCGCGCCCGGCGGCGTCGGGCCCGGGCGGCCGAGGCGGAGGCCGGGGCCCGGGCGGAAGAGGGGAGAAGCCGGGAGGCATCCGGCGACAAGCCGAACGGCAGCTGAGGTTTCGGACCGTCTCCGGGCCCGGCGGCCCCGGGAGTGCGGTTTATCGTTATACCCAAAATTGATGAGAGGATCGTCTTGGGCTTTTTTCTGTTTTTGACCCTGGCCCTGGCGGCCGGCATGGCGGTTCTGGTGCTTCGGCGCCGGAGTAAAAGGAGTGCCGCCGCCAGCCGCAGCGGGCGATATCGGTCCACCCGGAGCGGGTTGAATCTGGAACGGCCGGCTCCGCCGACCCGGGGCCGGAGAGGCTCCGGGGATCCCTCGTCCCTGGCCGGTCCGGTGTTTCTGGCCCTGGTGGTGGTGATGGCTTTCTGGCTGGTGGCGGCTTTCCTGCTCCCCGAAGCCGATACCTCGGCGGTGGGGGAGGCGAAGGCCGACGCCGCGCCCCCGGAGCAATCCACCAGTCTGGCCGGGCGGCTGTCGATCGGCGCCCCGCCGCTCGGCGACCAAAGCGTCATGGCCGGGTCGGCCCGGATGACGGTGGAGGCGAACGCCGAGGGCGGAACCGGGTCGGGCCCGACCCCCCCCGTTGTTTCCAGCACATTGAGCCTGGCCGCCCAGGCCATGGCTCCTTCGGCCGGCAGTCGCCTGGAGCAGGTCGGACTGTTGCCGGTGCGCGTCAGTGCCCGGCCGGCGGCCGCCCCCGCTTCGGCGGTTCCGCCTCAGCCCAAATCCACGCAGCCGGCGTCACAGGCCAAGGCCACGGCGAACCCGGCGGCGAATCCGGCTCCCCAGGCCAAAGCTGCGAACCCTCCGGCCGCTTCAGGCGCGCAGGCGCCCCCCCAGGCTCCGCCGGTCCGGACCGCCTCGGCCACCCAGTCCCTGCCGGCCGTCTCGGGCCAGATGTCCCGCTCTTCGGTCCCTGAGGCCGCCTCCGCCGCTCCCCCGCCGCAGATGGCCGCGACCAAAGCCCCGGCTAAAGCTCCCGCCAAAGCCCCGGCGCCGGCCGTTTCCCGGGAGTATACGCTTCTTCTGGGCTCTTTCGGCGAGCGCGGCAACGCGGAAAAATACCAAAACCGCCTGGCCGCGGCCGGCGAAACGGCTTCCATTTACGAAGTCACCATCGAAGGCCGCCTCTGGTTCCGGGTCATGAGCGGCCGCTTCCCGAACTCGGCCGAAGCCGAAGCCCACGGCCGGGATCTCAAACGACGCGGGTTGACCGTCGACACCGGCCGGTATCTGATTAAATCACTGGATTGAGGTTACCCGTCAGGGTAAAGACCCAATCGGGACGAGGACGGGCCCGGCGGGGCGAGGAGGAACGGCATGGCGGAAGGCCTGGTGCTGTATGAGCAGAGAACTCTCCCCCGACGGGAGCTGATTTATTACCTGAAAGTCGTCAACCGGCAAACCGGCCGGGAAGTGGCCCGCCTGGGTGATGTTCACGCCGAGGGCATGCTGCTGTTCAGTCCCCGGCCGCTGACGCCCGGAACAGTTTACGAGGCGGCCCTGGAACTGCCCAAGGCCCTGCAGGCCGGTGGCCGCCGGGAGGTGCCCCTGGATTGCGAGATCGTCTGGACCCGCCCCGGCCCCAAGGCCAGCACCTATCATGAAAACGGGGCCCGGTTCACCCGGATCGAACCGTCTCAGCGGGCGACCATCGATCAACTGATCGAACTCTTCGCCATGCCGTCCCGCTGAGCCCTGCGGGCCGTCGGACAGACCGAGGAGCGCTTTCATGTCCATCGTCTTCGCCGCCACCAGATCCACGGAGGAATTCGCCAAGGTCAAAGCCGGGCTGCAGGGGAGCGAACCCCTGCCTTATGACTACCTGGGCTGGTTCCTGCTCGGGGTGCTCGTGGTCGTCCTGGCCTCGATCGCGGTTTCCGTGGTGCGGCGACGACGCATCGGCGCCATGTTCCGGGGCTGGACCTCCATCGGTGATCCCTCCCGCATCGCCGCGATCCTCAAGCGCTCCGTTGCCCGCCAAGCCAACTGCACCCTGGAAATTTTCGATCACCAGCACACCAGCGTCTATCGGGGCCAGGTCTTCGAAGCCCGGCCGGGTCTGCATCTCATTCTGGAACTGTCGCGCCTGCCCGGTCCCGACGTGGATTTCGAGGGCTTCCCCTGCCAGATGCACCTGATCTTCCGTCCCAGCCCCAAAGAGGCCATGGAACACTATCAGTTTTCCAGCCATACCCTGGCCCTGCATTTCGAGCGGGAAAAAAGCTGGCGGGTGGCCCGGGTGGCCGTGGCCTGGCCCAAAAACCTCATCAGCGCCCAACGCCGCGACTTTCTGCGTTTGGAGCCGCTGGGCGAACACGCCATGGTCGCCGCCCTGGCCCCGGCCCCGGCTGAGCCGCCCGAAAACCTCGATGAATGGCCGGCCCTGGCCGAGGGCGCCATCATGGACCTGAGCATCGGCGGGGTTCAAATGGTGTTCGCCGGCGCCTTGGAGCCCCTGGAGGCCCCGAACTATTTGTTGACCGTGGACCTGCCCTTGGCCGGGCTGGAAGTGGAGATCAAACACACCCGGCTCCATCTGTTCTTTCAGCCCCTGTCCCGCGATCTCATCGGCCCGGCCGCCGGCGTCCCGGCTTCCCCGGCCGATCACAACGTCCGCACCATCGTCCGGGGCAGCTTCACCGGGCGCTATTGGCTCCACCCGGACAGCGGCCACTGGGTCTACCAGCCGTTCGGGCCGGAGACCTTTCAGGATCTGGCCCACTGGATCCACGCCTACCAGCGCTTCCTGCTGAAAAAAGAAAAAGGCCTGACCGCCGCCCCCGAAGACCGCGTCAACATATACCCCTCCACCCCCCCCAAGGCCTAGCCAGGGCTGAGCCCTGGACCCACCGGATGCTGACGCATCCTCTCCGAACCCGCTTCGCTCGACCACCGAGGCCGCAACGTCTGGTCAGCCGGGACCATCTTGGTCGTCCACAGGAAAAATGAGGAGGGAGCGTCGCTCCCTCCCGGATGAAGAAAAGGCAGTTGTTGTTCGGCCGGGCGGCGCATTGAAATAGGGTGGTGTATAGCCAAAAGAAAGAGGAGGAGCGAAGCTCCTCCTCTTTCTTTTGTATTGGTCCTGTAGACGACCAAGATGGTCCCGGCTGACCAGACGTTGCGGCCTCGGTGGCCGAGCGAAGCGGGTGCGGGGAGGATGCGTCAGCATCCGGTGGGTCCAGGGCTATGCCCTGGTGGAGAGGCGTTGGCGGTAGGGGTGGTAGTCGCCGCGGCGGATGCGGTGGGTTTTCATGATCAGGGCTTCGTTGGTGCCGGTGTGGAAGATCAGGCGCCGGCCTTTGAGGCCGCCGACGTCTTCGGAAACGACTTTGATGCCGTTTTTTTTCAGAATTTTCCTGGCCATTTTCACGTTCTTCAGGCCCAGGCCGCCGCTGTCGGCCAGCCCCGGGCATTCGCCGCCGCCGAAAATCTGGGCTTCCATGTCTTCCAGGCGGCTGCCCTGTTTCCGCATCTGCCTGATGAGGGCGGGGATGGCCACGATGCCGTGCTCGATGGTCGGCTCGGTGAAGACCTTGGCCTTGGGGTAGAGAAAATGGTTCATGCCGCCGATTTTGAGACGCCGGTCGTGCAGACACACGGCTACGCAGGTGCCCAGGACCGCGGAAACCATGGCCGGTTCGCCGCAGGCGAAGACGCCGCCGGGTTCCAGGTGATAGCGGTAGACCTCGAGAGCCTTGTTCGTCGTCATGCGTTTCGATCCCCCCACAAATTGTTGGATTCGTTAATGAGGTATACCACATTCCGTTGTGGTATACAAGTGAAAATGCCTCACAATGGCATTCTTTGTATAAAATAGCGGCCTAATAGCTAATTTTAATACTATATAGTGTATAATTTAATTAAAATTATATATAATTGATAAAGTTCTATGCCCGAGCCTGGAAAACCGGTGTGTATATTCCGGCTGCCGGGTTCGCCGTTCACCCGGTTGGGCTTTAGTGATGGCGCCCGGGTGGCGGCGGTGATTGAAACGGGGCGCCGCCGCCTGGGTTTACGGTGATAAGTATTGGTTTTCACGCTTTAAGACAATTACTTGATATCTCAAATGGTCTCTGTTACACTACAATAAAGGCCGAATTCGCCGGAGCCCGTTTGCGGCGGGCCCTGGTGGGTGGTCGGGATGTCGCCGGGGCCTTGCCCGACGCATCGGAGGACCGGCGCGCCGCCGAGGCGGCAATGGATGATTGGGAAAGGTTCGATCGCCGCCGGCTTCGTCCCGAGTGGGGCTATGCCCCGCCCAAAAGCGGCCCGGGTGAAATTGATCGTCCGCGAACAGGTTTAATCGCCTCCCCACCTTACAATAGCCGCGCTCCACGCGGCCGGAGGGAAAACATGCAGTATTCCGTCACGTTCAGGCACATGGAACCATCTGACACCTTGAAAGAGTATAGCCATGACAAGCTTTTGAGGCTGGAAAAATATCTCGACGCGGTCATCGACGCCGAAGTGGTCATGACCGTGGAGAAATTCCGCCACAAGGCCGAGGTTCTGATTTCAAGCGACGGACTGAAGATCAAAGCCGAAGAGGAAACCGAGGATATGTATTCGGCCATCGACATGGTGGTCGACAAGCTGGAAAAGCAGATCAAGCGCCACCGGGAGAAGTTGAAAGATCACAAGGGCGCTTCCGCCAAACGCCTTCGCCCGGAGGAGGGCGCCGCGCTCGCCGGCGAGGCGGACCTGTCCGAGATCGACGAGTTCGAAGACCGTTTTTCCGTTGACCGCAGCGTCACCGTGACTCCCCACCCGATGACGCTGGCGGAAGCCGGGGCCCAACTGGCCTCCAGCACCTTGCCTCAGGTTATCTTCATCAACCGCGATAACGATCGGGTCTCCATTCTGCGCCAAGCCCAGGGCGGCCAGTTGGAGCTGCTGACCATTGACCGCTGAAACAGGGAGGCCCGGCCGCGGAATCCGGAGGATTTCGCGGCCGGGCCTTGCCGTTTGGATATCGATGGTTTTAAGCGACTACATAACCGAAGACCGGATCGTCACCGACTTTGCCGCCGCCGACAAGGCCGACGCCCTGGCGGGTCTCTGCCGGCTGGCCGCCCGGATTCACGGCCTGCCCTATGAACGGATACTCGACGTGGTCCGGGACCGTGAAGCCGTGGGGTCCACCGGCCTGGGCGGCGGCGTGGCTCTGCCTCACGGCCGGAGCCCGGATGTGCCCCACCCGGTGCTGGTTATGGCTTTGGCCTCCCGGGGGGTGGATTTCGACAGTCTCGACGGGAAGCCGGTGCGGGTATTCGTGCTGATTTTGACCCCGCTGACCGGGGACCGGCAGGAGCACCTGCAGATTCTGGCCCGCCTGGGGGGGCTGTTTAAATCCCGGGCCGCGGTGGAGGAAGTGCTGACCGCTTCCACCCCGGCCGAGGTCTATGATTTTCTGGCCCGCCGGGGCTGAGCCCCGAATGGGGCATGAATTTGATCGCCGCCGGCCTGGCGATGCCTGGAGGAGGCCCGTTTATGATGCCGCAGTGTCACGGCCGCCTGGTCGTCATCACCGGCCTTTCCGGCTCCGGAAAGTCCACCGCCTTGAAAGCCCTGGAGGATGTCGGCTACCTGACCATCGACAACCTGCCGGTGGTGCTGCTGCCGAAGTTTTTGGCCATCCGCAAGGAGAGCGGCGGCTTCATCCGCCTGGCGGTGGGCATGGACGCCCGGGAGGCGGAACTGCCTGACCGCTACGAGGCCATTTTCGGCGAGGCGCGGGATCTGGGTTATGAATTGACCCTGGTTTTTGTCGAGGCCGACGAGGAAGTGCTGATCAAGCGCTTTTCCGAAACCCGCCGGCCCCATCACCTGGCCCCGCACGGCGACGTTCTGTCGGCCATTCGGGCTGAGAAAGACTGCCTGGCCCCTCTGCGCCGGGCCGCCGACCAGGTCATCGACACCAGCGGGCTGAAGGCCGCCGCCCTGCGGGAACTGGTCATGGACCGTTTCAGTCAGGATGGAGGGCGGATCATGGCCGTGGAAGTGCTGTCGTTCGGTTTTAAAAACGGCCTCCCCCCGGAAGCCGACCTGATGGTGGACGTGCGCTTTCTGCCCAACCCATTTTACCTCGACGACCTGCGCAATCTCGACGGACGGGATCAGGCGGTCATCGACTACGTCCTGGCCGCGCCGGAGACGAGCGGCTTTCTGGAGCGCTTCATGGCTCTTCTGGCCTATTTGCTGCCCCTGTACCAGAAAGAGGGCAAATCCTATTTGACCATCGCCGTCGGCTGCACCGGCGGCCAGCACCGCAGTGTGGCCGTGGCCGGGTTTCTGTGGGCCGCCTTGAAGGATGTTTTCACCGGTCCCCTGCGTTTGCGCCATCGCGACCTGAGCGACGGCTGACCTTTGGCCGGGGCGATGGTGGATTTTAGGCAGTATATTTATTTTATTATAAAAATTCGCGATATACGCATCGCGGTCAGCCGGCGGGCCCTTTCAGGGTCCGGCCCGCAAGGGGTGCCGACACCATGATAGGCATAGTGATCGTCACGCACGGCCTTTTGGGCCAGGAAATATTGAAGACGGCGGAGTTCATCGTCGGGGGGCTGGACGCCTGCGCCACCGTCTCCGTGGACGGCAGCCGGGGGCCCGACGCCCTGCGTCAGGCCGTCGACGAGGCCATCAGGCATGTGGACCGCGGCGTCGGGGTTCTGGTGCTCACCGACATGTTCGGCGGCACCCCCTCCAACATCAGCCTGGCTTTTTTGGAAGAGGGGCGGGTGGAGGTGCTGACCGGGGTGAATCTGCCGATGCTCATCAAAGCCGTTCAACTGCGGGACAAATCCGGCCTGACCGCCACCGCCCAGACTATCGGCGATTACGCCCGCAAGAGCATCAACGTGGCCGGGGAACTGCTCGGCGGGCGCGGCTGACCCCGGCCGGATGACCGGCTCTCCCCCGTCGCCGCGACGGAAGCGGGCGGGTTTTGTGTTCTGTTTATGGCCGTAGACTTTGAAGGACGAACCAGTGACTTTGATTTGGACCCGAGTTGACCAGAAGTTGATTCACGGCCAGGTCTCCGTGGCCTGGGTGCCCTATCTGCGCGTCAACGCCATCGTGGTGGCCGACCCGGACACCGTCGACGATCCCTGGGCCCAGAAAGTGATGATGATGGGGCTGCCCCCTGAAGTTCAACTGACCAGCTTCGCCCCGCCGGGCCGCCTGGCCGGGCTTCTGGGCGGGCGGGAGATGGAGCTTCACCGGGTGCTGGTGCTGTTTAAGGACCTGGAAGGAGTGCTGGAGGCCACCGAGGCCGGTCTGCGCCTCGACAGCCTCAATCTGGGCAATCAGGCCTGTCAGCCGCCGGAGCAGAGCATTCGCCTGACCGAGACGTTTTACGCCTGCCGGCGGGATCTCGAAGGGCTGGCCAGGCTTCAGCGGGGCGGCCTGGAAGTGGTGCTCCAGGCCGTCCCTTCCGATAAGGTGGTCCGCTGGCAGCCCCGCCGGGAATAGGCTTTCGGCGCCGGTTTTCTGGAAGCCGGGCTCCGCAACCGCTTTGATGCGACTTGTCCCGGCCCCGAATGGGTTCTCTGCCCTGACGGGTAATTCGCCTTTCCGCCCGCAAAGGTCCGCGATGGTTTTTTCCACCAGCCTTTTGATCCCGATCCTGGTCGGGGCCACCCTCAACCTGGACAAGCAGGCCTGCGGCCCTTTCATGCTGAGCCGGCCGCTGGTGACCGGCTTCGCCATCGGCCTGGCCACGGGCGAATTGGGGTTCGGCACCTGGATGGGGCTGTCGGTGGAGCTTTTGTGGCTGGCGGCCCTGCCTTTGGGCGGCCGGCTTATTCCCAACGCCGGCCTGGCCGTTTCCGCGGCGCTCATCGCCTGGGTGGGCAGCGGTTTCGCTCCGGCGGTGGGCGCCTATCTGACCGAGGCCGGGTTGGTGATTTCTTTTTTGACCGTGCCGCTGTGGGCCCGGGCCTTCACTTTTATCGAGCCGTTCAACCGTCGCCTGGTGGGGCCCCGCCTGGCCCAGGCGCGGGCCGACCTGGCCGAGGGCCGGGACCCCCAGTTCTTTCGGCGCAATCTGCTGGGGCTGGGTTCGACTTTTCTTACCTCCCTCTTGGCCCTGGCGGCGGCGGTGGCGGTCAACACCCTGCTGTTGCATCTGGCGGTTCGCCTGGCTCCGGAGATGGTGCTTTTGAACCTGCGTTTCCTGTTTACGTTCGTCCCCTTTCTGGGGCTGTTAGGTATGGCCGTTTTTCTGGAAGCCCGGACCTTCACCTTTTACCTGGGCGGCCTGTTGGCCAGCCTCCTGGCCCTGAGCGCCGTGCAATAAGTCTATGGATGATCCGAAGACCACTATGGCGCAGGCGGAAGAGCGGGGCGCGGGCGGCCCGGTCAAGCTGGTGCGGCTGGCCGAGGCCGATCTGCCCGGCGTTCTGGAGGTGGAGCGCCTGGCCTATGCCCAGCCCTGGACCGCGGAAAACTTCCGGGGCGAGTTCCAGCGCCGCATCACCGTGTGCCTGGGGCTGAAACTGGACGGGCGGATCATCGGGCATTGCTTTTTCTGGCTCATCGCCCCGGAGATACACCTCCTGAATGTGGCCGTGCGGCCGGAATGCCGGCGGCGGGGGTTGGCCCGGCGCCTTTTGACGGCCATGCTGACCATCGGCCGGCGGTCCGGAGTCCGGACCGTTTTTCTCGAGGCCCGCCCCAGCAACCTCGCCGCTCTGGGCCTCTACCGGTCGCTGGGTTTCGCCGGCGAGGGGCGGCGGAAAGCCTATTACGAAGACGGCGAAGACGCCCTTTTGATGACTCTGGAGCTGCTCTGAGCCCCAAAGGGGCCAGGCGCCATATCACACCAGCCGGCGACGGGTGCAAAACGCATGACCGACACCATTTTGATCGTTGACGACGAAAAGGACATCCGCCTGACGGTGGGCGGCCTGTTGGGAGATGAGGGCTACCTGGTGGCCCAGGCCTCCTCCGGGCCGGAGGCCCTGGAGCGCATCGACGAATCGGTGCCCGAGGCGGTCATCCTGGATTTGTGGATGCAGAACGCCGAGCAGGGCTTCGACGTCCTGACCCGCATCCGCGATGAGTATCCCGGTCTCCCGGTGGTGGTCATCTCCGGCCACGGCAACATCGAAACCGCGGTCAAGGCGGTCAAGATGGGCGCTTTCGATTTCATTGAAAAACCCCTGTCGGCCGACAAGCTGCTCCTGACGGTGGAGCGGGCCCTGAACTACCGGCGGCTGGCGGCCGAAAACCAGATCCTGAAGGCCCGGCCCGGGCAGGATTACAGCATGATCGGGCACAGCCCGGCCTTTCTGGAGCTTTTGCGCAAGATCGAGGTGGTGGCCCCCACGCCGGCTTCGGTGCTGATCACCGGCGAAAACGGCGTGGGTAAGGAGTTGGCCGCCCGCACCCTCCACCAACTGTCCCAGCGGGCCGACCGGCCCATGGTGGAGGTCAACTGCGCGGCCATCCCCGAGGAACTGGTGGAGAGTGAACTGTTCGGCCATGAGAAGGGCGCCTTCACCGGGGCCACGGCCCGCAAGCAGGGCCGTTTCGATCAGGCCAACAACTCCACCCTCTTTCTCGACGAAATCGGCGACATGAGCCTCAAAACCCAGGCCAAGGTGCTGCGGATTCTCCAGGAACAGAAGTTCGAGCGGGTCGGCGGGGTCAAGACCATCAGCGTCGACGTCCGGATCATCGCCGCCAGCAACAAGGACCTGGAAAGGGAGATCGCGCGCGGCGCCTTCCGCCAGGACCTGTATTACCGCCTCAACGTGGTGCCCCTCCGGGTTCCGCCCTTAAGGGAGCGCCCCGAGGACATCCCCCTTTTGGCCGAGGCCTTTCTGGGGTCCTACATCCGGGCCAACAACCTGGGCCCCAAAAGCATCTCCCGGAACATGATGGAGCAACTGGCCCGCCGCCCCTGGCCGGGCAACGTGCGGGAACTGAAAAACACCATCGAGCGCCTGGCCATCATGACCCCCGGGGAAGTCATCGACCTCGACCCGGCCGCCCCGCCGTCTTCGCCGCCTCCGGCTTCCGGCCCGGCCGGGGCCGGTTACATGGATCTGCCCTACCGCGAGGCCCGGGCCGAGTTCGAGCGGCTGTATCTGCTGCACCACCTCGAGGCCCACGATCACAACATCACCCAGACCGCCGAGGCCATCGACCTCGACCGCACCAGCCTCCACAAGAAACTCAAGGCCCTGGGCTTCCGGGGCTGGGCGGAGGGCAAATTTTGACCCGCCGGGCCTGTAAAACCAATCCCCATCACCGTCAACCGACCGCCGCCCTTCCGGATGCACGAGCATGCTGTCGTATCTGAAAAAGCTGAAGAATCTCCACCTCAATGACCGTATGGTGGACATGTACAACAAGCTGGAACAGGCCGGCATCATCGGCTGGCCGGTGCAGGCCACGGCCCTGTCCTATTACTGCATCCTGGGGGTGCTGCCCTTCCTGGCCCTGTGCTTCGCCCTGGCCCGGACCTTCGGCCTGGAGGAGATCCTGAGCAAGACCGTCAATGGCTATTTCTCCAGCCTCCAGGGCCAGGAGCAGGCGGTGCTGGGCCCGATGAAAACGATAGTTGAAGATTTGATCAGCAATTTTTTTGCTAATTATTCCGGAAGCTTAATGGTTTTTGTGGCTTTGGGGGTCATTTTCTGGTCGGGCTATCGCATTCTGACCCTTCTGGAGGCCGTCTTCGGCTCCATCTTCGGGTATCACCCCCCCCGCCGGGTCATCCACCGAATCATGGATTACTTTACGGTCATGGTTATTGTTCCGCTGGTGCTGGTGGCCGGGGTGACCGTCAACTTTTACCTCACCGGTCTGCTCAGCTCCCGCTGGGATATTCCCTGGAGCATCGACCCCTCCCGTTTCGCCTCTGTTTTCGTCATCATTTCACCCTACCTGATGTGGTGGCTCCTGTTGAGCTGGGCTTACGCCTATTTCAGCCGGGGTCTGGTGCGCTGGCGGGAGCGGCTTCTGGGCGGCTTCATCGCCGGTCTGGTCTTCCAGATGTTCCAGGTCTTCTATCTGCGGATTATGTTCGCCCTGACCAGCTACAGCGCCATCTACCTCAGTTTCGCGGCCATTCCCCTGTTCATGATCTGGCTGTATACGGGCTGGGTCATCGTTTTGGGCGGCGGGGAGCTGACCCGCCGGCTTTCCGATTTTTTCGCCACCGGGCGGAACTTGTTCAGCCTGGTCATCCCGGCCACCTGGTGCAACACCCTGGAGCTGACCAACCAGGTGATGCACGAGCTCATCAAAAACTACCAGGCCGAGCCCGTCGGCGGGCCGACCTCCTTCCGCCAGTTGTCCCGGGCCACCGGAGCGCCGATGCCGGCCCTGGGCGCGGTCATCAACCGGCTTTTGGCCGTGGACCTGGTGGTCCGGATCTCCGGGCCCACCGTGGACGAGGGCCCTTCGTTCCTCCCGGCCCGCAGCCCCGGCCAGTTGACGGACGAATACGTCCGGGAGGCCCTGGAGGCCGGCCCGGTCATAGTCTACAACTGAGCCCCGAATGGGGCCATGCGCCGCCGAAACGCGGTTTGGCTGAAATTGATCGTCCGGGAACAGGCTTACTCGCGCCACCACTATTTTTTTCGAGACCGCCGTCCGCCATTTTCGACAAGGTGATCCGCCATCATGAGCGCCCCCGCCCCCCAATCGCCCCGGGCCTATATTTTCTTGAACGGCGATTTCGAAAAGCCGACCCGGGACTGGCCGGAGCGGCCGGCCCCCGGCGACCTGGTGCTGGCCGCCGACGGCGGCGGGCGTCACGCGGCTTCCCTGGGCTGGCCGGTTCACTGCCTGGTGGGGGATTTCGATTCCCTGTCGCCGCCCCTTCTGGCCGGGTTTGAAGCCCGGGGGACCGAAATCATCCGCCATCCGGTGGACAAGGACGAGATCGATTTCGAACTGGCCCTGATGTTGGCCCGCCGGCGCGGCCACGGGCGCATCGAGGTTCTGGGGGCCGTGGGCGGGCGCTGGGACATGAGCCTGGCCAATCTCTTCCTGCCCCGGGCCGTGGGCCGGGACGGCGGGGCCATCCGCTTCCGCCACGGCGATTGGACCTTCCTGACCGTCACCGGGCCGGCCGAACTGACGCTGGCCGGGCGGGCGGGCGACCGGCTGTCGCTGTTGCCCCTGGGGGAGGATGTGCCCGGGATCACGCTGCGCGGCTGCCGGTATCCCCTGGCCGGAGAAACCCTCAAGGCCGGCTTTTCCCGGGGGCTCTCCAACCGCCTGACCGATTCGGAGGCCTCCCTGACTCTGGCTTCCGGGACGCTTCTGGTCATGCACCAGGCCGTGGAAGGCGGGAGCCCGGAGGGGTGACGGCTTCGTGGTTTCGTTCGGCCTCCGGCTTTCCGACTGTTGAAGCGAAACGGGAAATGTGATACATAAGGAAATGATCGTAAACTTCGGACCGGGACGGGGAGCCTCTGGCCGCCGGCCTTGTCGCCGGCCGATCGCCCGAGGTGGAAAACCCATGCGTCACTGGCTGAAATGCATCCACGCGATTGCGCTGATCCTGGCCCTGGCCGGCCTTGGCGGCTGCCTCAGCCGGGTACCCCGGCCCGCGCCTTTCGAGCAGCCCCTGGAAAGCCGGCTGATCCTGCAGATGCCCTATTATTCCGACGCCCGAGGCGCCGGGGGGCCGGCCGCCCTGGCGGAAGTCATGACCTACAACGGCCGTCCCCGCACGGTGGAGGACGTCGACCAGGCCCTGGGCCGGGGCGGGACGCCCTCGATCCATGAAATGGTGGTCCTGGCCCGCCGGGAAGCTCTGAAGGCCGAATATCGCAATGGCACTCCGGAAGAGCTGGTGGCGGCCGTTCGGCAGAGCCGGCCGGTCATCGTCCGCCTTGGCCTGGACGTTCCGCCGATGAAAAAAGGCGACTATATCGTGGTCGTCGGCTATACTCCCGAAGGGCCGGTGCTCAATTCCGGAGCGACTCATCAGCAGATTCTTCCCTGGGCCGGCTTCCTGACCGGTTGGTACCAGGGCGGCAATGTCTTTATCATGATTGAACCTTTATGAGGCCGCCGGACGCGGGGTGAACGGACTTGATTGATCGATCTGAAACCGGACTGTCGGCTCCCGGCTCCCATCTTCCCGTGCCCCGGCATATCGCCATCATCATGGACGGCAACGGCCGCTGGGCCGCCAGGCGGGGCCTGTCGCGTTCCGAGGGCCATCAGGCCGGGGCCGAACCGGTGCGGGCCGTTCTGACCGCGGCCCGCAAGGCCGGGGTGGAATACCTGACCCTCTACGCCTTTTCCACCGAAAACTGGGGGCGGCCGGCGGATGAGGTCCGGGGGCTGTTCGAACTGCTGCTGAAATATCTCAACAGCGAGCTGGACGAACTGGTGACCACTGGGGTTCGCCTGAAGGCCATCGGTGATCTGGAGGCCCTGCCGCCGATGGCCGCCCGGGCGCTCCAGGCGGCCATCGACATGACCGCCGAAAGCCGCGAACTGACCCTGACCCTGGCCCTGTCCTACGGCAGCCGGGCCGAACTGGCCCGGGCGGCCCGGCTGTTGGCCGAGGAGGTGGCCGCCGGGCGGCGCGCGCCCGAATCCATCACCGCCGAGGAGCTCGACCGCCGGCTGTGGACCGCCGGCACCCCGGATCCGGACCTCCTGATCCGCACCGGCGGCGAAATGCGCCTGTCCAATTTCCTTCTGTGGCAGTGCGCCTATGCCGAATTTTATTTCACCCCCACCCTCTGGCCGGATTTCGGCGAGGACGATTTCAACGCCGCCTTGGTTTCGTATCAAACGCGCGAACGGCGTTTCGGCCTGTGCGAAGCGCCGGTTCCCGACCGCCGGATGCAACCCTGACCTTCGTCCCGGGTTTTAAATGTGACCCACAATACCCGTTTTCCATACCGCCCCGATTGAGAATTCCGCTCGAAAGGGCGGTCCGGCCGCGAGGCTTGCGGCTCGTTCCGGAATGCCGTTCTCATATTTCACCTCAAGGAGATACCAACATGAAAGAAGCAGTCAGCACCAAAAACGCCCCGGCCGCCGTCGGCCCCTATTCCCAGGCCATCACCAGCGGCGGCATGGTTTTCGTCTCCGGCCAGCTGCCGATCGATCCGGCCACCGGCCAGATGCCGGCCGCCACCACCGATCAGGCCCGCCAGAGCCTGACCAATGTCAAGGCCATTCTGGAAGCCGCCGGCACGTCTCTGGACAAGGTGGTCCGGGTGGGCATCTTCATGACCGACCTGGCCGATTTCAAGCCGGTCAACGAAATCTACGCCACTTTCTTCACCGGCGTCTGCCCGGCCCGGGCCACGGTGCAGGTGGCCGCCCTGCCGCTGGGGGCCAAGATCGAGATCGAGGCCATCGCCGAGCGCTGATCCGCGTCGGCTTCGCCGGAGCCCGCCCGGGCGGGCTCCGGCGAAGGAATGTCCTTCTTCATAAATCATACGCCGTGGCGCGGCGCATCGCCCTTCGGGGCCTCTGGGGACTGCCCATGAAAGTAAAATACTGGATGACCAAGGACCCCGTCACCATCGAGCCGGACGCGCCCATCGCCGAAGCGGCCCGCATCATGAAGGAGCGTGGTTTCCGGCGGCTCCCGGTCATGGAGGACGGCCGCCTGGTGGGACTGGTGACCTACCACCACATCCTGGAAGCCCAGCCCTCTTCGGTGAGCACCCTGTCGAAGCAGGAGGCCCGCTACCTTCTGGCCAAGCTCCAGGTCCGCGACGTCATGCGCCGGGACCCCATCACCGTCTCCCCCGAGGACGATGTGCTGACCGCCCTGATGGAGGGGCATCGCCGGGGCCTGGGTTCCTACCCGGTGGTGGCCGGCGGCCATCTGGTGGGCATCATCACCGCCGCCGACCTCTTCACCCTCATCGTGCACATCCTGGGGGCCTTCGACCGCAGCGAGTTCGTTTATTTGCTGGAAACCAACGAGCGGCTGAGCGACCCCGCCTACTTGTCCCGGCTGCTCAACCTTTTGGCCGGGCACGGCATCGCCCTGTTGAGTTTCATGTCTTTCCCCCGCAAGGTGGCCCCGGAGACGTCGGTTCTGTTCCTGAAAATTTCCCCCGACCGCCGCCAGGAGGCCGTCGAGGTCCTGACGGCCGGCGGCTATCGGCTGCCGGAATGACGGCCCGCGATTTCGCCGGCGTCGAGTCCGGGCCGGCCCGTGGTAACGACTTGATGATCCCTGACTTTTTCGAGACGGCCGGCCTGGCGCCACGGGAAGTGGAACTGGCCGGCCTGCGGCCTTTCTGGCCCCAGCCGCCCGGCCGGGAATCAGGCGATCTGGTTGAATCCATCGCCAAGTGGGGGCTGCGGCGGCCGCTTATCGCTTGGTCCCGGGACGGCGGGCTTTGGCTCCTGGCCGGGGCCCGGCGGCGGGCGGCCCTGGAGCGGCTGGGCCGCGTTTCGGCCCCCGCCCTGGTTCTGCCCCCCGAGACCCCCCAGGAGCACGCCCTGGTCCTGGGCTTGGCCGACAACCTCGAGCGCGGCCTGAACCCGGCCGAGACGGCCTTGAATTGGCGTTTTCTGGTCGAGACCGACGAGGCGATCGCCCGGCGGCTGGCCCCTTTGCTGGCCCTGGAAAACTCCCCCAGGCTGGCCCAGTGGTGCCTGAAGGCCGCGACTCTGCCGGAGGCGGGGCTCCTGCCCTTGGCCGAAGGACGCCTGGATCTGGAAAACGCGGCCCGCCTGGCCGATTGGGAGCCCGCCGACCGGGCGGCGGCCCTGGCCTTGTTCGAGGCCCTTTGGCCCAGCAAACAAAAAAAACGGGAATGGCTGCTCTGGCTGGAGGACATCGCCCGCCGGGAGAGCCTCGCCCCGGCCGAAATCCTGGCCGCCCCGGCCATCGCCGCCGCCCTCGAGACCATCGAGCGCCGGGGCCGCCCTGCTGTGGAAAACGAGGTCCGCCGCCTGATCTGGGCCCGCCGCCACCCCTTCCTGGCCGATCTGGCCGCCCGGCGGGCCGCCCGGCTGCGGGCCCTGGCCCTGCCGCCGGCCGCCCGGCTGGAACTCGACCCCACCTTTGAGGACCTGAAGTTCACCCTCAACCTGACCTTCGCCACGCCGGATGACTTTCGGAAGCTGGCCGACCTGGTGGCCCGGCTGGCCGACAGCCCCGATTTCCGTCATCTGCTGGAAGGGGAGGGCGATGACTGAGCCGTCCTGTTCCGATTCCCGCTTTTTTCTGGAAGAAGAGTTCCGTCATACCGACCTGGCCCGCAACCTGGCTCGGGCCCAGGCTCCGCAAATCATCGACCCGGTCGGCCCGGCCGACTACCCCGGTTTCGACCGGGGCGATCTTCTGGTGACCCGCCACCGGGGCGGCTTCGTCAAACCCTGCCCGGCCACGCGCGAATACAACTGCTGCGGCCTGGCCATCTTTCATTTCGGTTTGGGCTGCACCCTGGGCTGCCGCTATTGCATCCTGTCGGCCTATCTGGGCACCGAGGCCCTGGTATTGTTCGGCAATCACCAGGACGGCCTGGCGGAGTTGGCCGAACTCCTGGCCCGGCCCCCGGCCGAGCGGCCGCTCCGGTTCTGCACCGGCGAATTCACCGACAGCCTGCTTCTGGACCGGCGCTCCGGGCTGGCCGCCGGCCTGATCAAGCTTTTCGCCGCCAGCCAGTCGGCCACCCTGGAGTTGAAAACCAAGACCGATCACGTCGACCACCTTCTGGATCTTGACCACCGGGGCCGGACCGTCATCAGCTTTTCGGTCAACGCTCCCGAAATCTGCCGTCTCGAAGAAGGCCGGGCCGCCCCCCTTTTGGCCCGTCTCAAAGCCGCCCGCCGGGCCGCCCGGGCCGGTTACCCGGTTGGGCTCCACTTCGATCCCCTCATTCATCATCCCGGCTGGGAAGCCGGCTATGCCCGGACCCTCGAACTGATCGCCGAACATCTGGCCGGGGCCGAAGTGGCCTGGGTTTCCCTGGGCTGTTTCCGCTACCTGCCGGCCCTGAAAGAGGTCATGCTGGCCCGCCATCCCGGCACAACCATATACGACGCTGAATTCCTCCTCGGCGGCGACGGCAAGATGCGCTACCCCCGCCCCTTACGCATTCAAATGTATCGCCACCTCGTCTCCGGGCTCCGAAAAATCATGCCCCCTTCCACCGTCATCTACATGTGCATGGAAAGCCCCCGCGTCTGGCGCGACGTCTTCGGCTACGACCCCGGCACCGAAGGCCTCACCGCCCTCCTCAACCGCCAGGGCTGAGCCCTGGACCCACCGGATGCGCCTGTCGGCGCATCCTCTCCGCACCCGCTTCGCTGGACGGCTGAGGCCACAACGTCTGGGCGGCCGGGACCGTCGGGGTCGTTTACAGGGGGGGCGGGCGCTGAAGCGCCCTTTGGAGAGCCCGGGGGCGACTCTTTTTCTTTTCCTCCGCTTCGGCAGCTTTTGACCAAGGGAGCGCGGTCCGGGAATACTTCGGAGGGTGGCCGCGTGGGCCCCGACCGCGTCGCCGACGGGCGGCCCCGACCGCCAAGGTCATCACCGGCGATGCGGTTGGGCAGCGGTCGCCCGGAGAAGTATTCCCGGACCGCGTGACCGCCAGGGCTGAGCCCTGGACCCACCGGATGCTTGGCGCATCCTCTCCGCACCCGCTTCGCTGGGCGGCTGAGGCCGCAACGTCTGGGCGGCCGGGACCGTCGGGGTCGTTTACAGGGGGGCGGGCGCTGAAGCGCCTTTTTGGAGAGTCTGGGGCGACTCTTTTTCTTTTCCTCCGCTTCGGCGGCTTTCGACCAAGGGAGCGCGGTCCGGGAATACTTCGGAGGGCGGCCGCGTGGGCCCCGACCGCGTCGCCGACGGGCGGCCCCGACCGCCAAGGTCATCACCGGCGACGCGGTTGGGCAGCGGTCGCCCGGAGAAGTATTCCCGGACCGCGTGACCGCACGGCCGCCGCCACAGTTCCTTAAGGGGACGGGTGCGGGAACGTCCTTTCGGGATGGTGGGTTCGCGACGGTCACTTTCTCTCACTCTGTGGGGCCTGACCGCTTTGCAGACGACCCCGATGGCCTCGGCCGACCAAACGTTGCGGCCTCAGCCGCCCAGCGAAGCGGGTGCGGGGAGGATGCGCCAGCATCCGGTGGGTCCAGGGCCCTGCCCTGGGGACTTCCATAAAACCTCCACAGGCTCCCCATAAAATCGCGACCCGGGACGGGTATAAAAGAAACTGAGGCGGATGGTCGCTTCGGTTTTCACCGTCAGGAGGTTTGCAATGAAGAGACACCTGGATTGCTGGTTGGAGTATCTTTTGGTCGGCCTGTCGCTTTTCACCGCCGCCGGCCGGGGGCTGGTCGGTTATGACGGTTGGGATAAAAACCTGGAAGGGGAGGTCATCGGCCATGACTGATCGACCGTTGAAGCACTGGCGGCGCCGCCTCTGGGGGTGGCCGCTTATGGGCCTCGCGCTGGTGTCCGCCGTCGGGGCCGCCCTGGTCTGGGCCGGCGGCCGGGAGAACCTCATCGAGGCCGAAGTGGCGGTGGTGCTCGGCAACCAGGTCTACCGCAACGGCCAGCCGGCCCCGCGCCTGGCCGCGCGGCTGGACCGGAGCCTGGAGCTCTATCGGGCCGGCCGCCTGAAAACCATCATCGTCAGCGGCGGCCGGGGCCGCAGCCGGGTCGACGAGGCCCGGGCCATGGCCGCCTATCTTCAGGCCCGGGGAGTGCCCCGCCGGGCCATCGTGGTGGATTCCCAGGGCGTCAACACCTGGCAGGCGGCCCTCTTCACCGCCGAATACCTGAAAAAGCACAACCTCGACGGCGTCATCGTCGTCAGTCAGGCCTTTCACATCCCCCGGTCGGTCATGGCCCTGCGGGCGGCCGGGTGCCCCAGGGTCGGGCAGGCCGCGCCGAGTTACTGGGAGGCGAGGGACGTGTATTCCATACTGCGGGAAATACCGGCCAACATCGTCTACTGGTGGCGATACGCGGTTTAGTTTCCCCCGGTCGAGGCCTTAAGTTCTTCGCGCGCGGTTGACAACTTTACTTAATGAGTTTAGGATAGAAGACAGTCGCGCCAACGGGCGGCCGGCTCCGAAGGATTGTTCCTCCGGAGCCTCTTTTATACAAGGATGGAGGCGATAGAACCTCCGTCTCGGCCGCGACGACACGCGCATAACGAAATCACGGCGGCGCTTTGCCCCATTCGGGGCATGGCCGGTTGCCGAAGCCGCCGGAACGATCGCGGCGAAAAAACCATCACCACCAACCTTAGGGAGGTCCATATGGCCAACTTGAAAGGCAGCCAAACGGCGGTAAACCTTGTCACCGCGTTCGCCGGGGAATCCCAGGCCCGCAACCGATACACCTATGCCGCATCCGTGGCCAAAAAAGAGGGCTTCGTCAAGATTGCCCAGATTTATGAAGAGACGGCCAACCAGGAAAAGGAACACGCCAAGCGGCTGTTCAAGTTCCTCGAAGGTCTGGGCGAGGTCCAGATCACGGCCGCCTATCCGGCTTTCGGCATCCCCGCCGACACGAAGTTCCATCTGAAAGAGGCCGCCGCCGGCGAACATTTTGAATGGACCGAGATGTATCCCGGCTACGCCAAGGTGGCCAAGGAAGAAGGCTTCTCCGAGGCGGCCGCGGTCATGGAGCACATCGCCGTGGCCGAGAAATACCATGAAGCCCGCTTCAATGAATACCTCGATGAATTGAAGAACGGCACCTATTTCAAAAAAGAAGCCCCTGTGGTCTGGCGCTGCCTCAACTGCGGGTATATCTCCGAGGGCCAGGAGCCGCCCAAGCTCTGCCCGGCCTGCGCCCATCCGACCGATCACTTCGAAGCCCTGTTCAACGTGGTCAAGCCGTAACCGGCCTGTGGGACCCGGGTTTTCCCGTTGAACCGAAAACAGCGTCGCGGAGACGCTCTCCGCGACGCGATCACAAAACACCCTGAATGAACTGGAGGTCAAAATGGCGGCGATACATAGCGTTTACAAGTGTGGGATCTGCAACAACATCTTCGAAATTCTCCACGACGGCGGCGGCCCCATCACCTGCTGCGGTCAGCCCGCGACGCTCATGGAAGCCAACACCGTGGACGCGGCCAAGGAAAAGCACGTGCCGGTGATCGAAAAAATCCCCGGCGGCTACAAGGTCACGGTCGGCTCGGTCATTCATCCCATGGAAGACAAGCATTACATCATGTGGATCGAACTCATCACCGACAAATACACCATCAAGAAATTCCTCAAACCCGGCGACCAGCCGGTGGCCGAGTTCACCACCGACGCCACCAACGTCACCGCCCGGGAATACTGCAACCTCCACGGTCTGTGGAAGGCCACGGCTTGATGAGAAATCGTTGAAGACCGCCGGGATGGGGTCCGGGCCGACGGCCCGGATCCTGTCCGGCGGTTTTTTGTCCGGCCCTTCGGGGGCCGGCGGCCGGGACGAATGCTTCCCCACCCAATGACCGCCTCGCGACGGGCCTCGCGGCCCGGAAAGGAATTGTGAACATGCTGTCGAAGAAAATGATGACCACCTTGAACAGCCAGGTGGTGGCCGAACTCTACTCCAGCTATCTGTATGTTTCCATGAGCGCCTGGCTGCAGACCGAAGGCCACCTGGGCGCGGCCCACTGGATGGCGCTGCAGGCCCGCGAGGAAGTCTTCCATGCCGGCAAGATCTATAACTATATTCTCGAGCGCGGCGGCCAGGTCAAGCTGGGCGCCATCGAAGCCCCGCCCTTCAAATGGAAAACCCCCCAGGAGGTTTTCGAACAGGCCTACGCCCACGAACAGAAAGTCACCGCGTTGATCAACGCCCTGATGACCCTGGCCAAGGGCGAAGGCGACCACGCTTCGGAGATCTTCCTGCAGTGGTTCGTCACCGAACAGATCGAAGAGGAGGCCAGCACCCTGGAAGTGGCTCAGAAGTACAAGCTGGCCGCCGGTCAGGGCGCGGGGATGTTCATGATCGATCAGGAACTGGCCGCCCGCACCCTGAGCGTGACGGTCAAGGACGCCCTGACCGCGACCCCTCCGGCCGCCAACTGATTTTCGGGCGCGAGTCACCCCGGGCCGAAGCGGAGCGCCTCCGCGCCGGCCCGGCCGGATACGAGCCTCCATTCGCATCGAGAGGAAACCATGAGCGATCAAAGCCGCGTCGAGAAATGGCTGAATCAGGCTTTGGAACTGGAAAACCGGGGCCACGACTTTTATGTCCGGGCCGCCGGGGCCGCGGCCGATCCCCAGGCCCGTGATTTCTTCCAGTTCCTGGCCGCCCAGGAACTGGTGCACATCAAGATCATCAAAGATATCCACGGCCGCCTGGGCGATGCCTCGTGCTGGCTGGCCGCCGACAACGCCAAGGCCGAGGGCCCCGGTCTCAACGAAATATTCCTGAAGATGACCAAGAGCGCCCCGACCCCGCAGGACGACCTCCTCCGGGCCATCGACGGCGGCATCGTCTTCGAAACCGAGGCCCGCGATTTTTATCAGCGGGAACTGCCCCAGGCCGGCTGCGAAAACGAAAAGAAGTTCCTGACCCTTCTGGCCGCCGAAGAAAACGAACACCGGCAGGCCCTGGCCGACTTGAAGCTCTATTACACCGACCCGCCCACCTGGGCCGCCCAGATGGCCCGCGGCCACCTCGACGGCGTCTGAACCGGGCAGGGGGGAAGGGCGGGCCTCTTCCCCCCTTTTTTGTTCGCCCGGTTTGGGGGGGAAGTTTGCCGAAATACTCAGCCGCCTGCCGCGCCTTGGTTTTGTTGCTCATCATCGGAGCCATGCCGTCGTCTCTGGCGGCCGACGTGCAGCCGGAAATAGAATATGTCTATTACCCGGTGCCCTATATGGAAGGCAAATCGGTCGGCGACACTATCGCGATCAACACTCCCCTGAAGGGCCGTCACGGGTCCCGGGCCATGGGCCTGACTCAATGGCGGATACGGTATGGCCAGGTGACCTTCGACCGGCCGACCATCGGGGTCTGCCGGATCAAGGAGGTGGCGGTGACCTGTTCCTGCCGGATCTCACTGCCGAAGCTCGAAGGGGGCGATGAGCGGTTCCGGGCCGAGTTCGACCAGGCGGTGGAAAAAACCAGGCGGCATGAGCTGGAACACTGCCGCATCGCCGTGGTCCAGGCCAATAAGCTCGAGCGGGCCTTCAACGATTTCAAAGAGCACCCCTGCAAGAAGGTCCGGTCGAAAATGCGCGAGGTGTATGTCAAGATCCTCGATGAAGGCAGGACTGAACAAGTCCGGTTTGACGACGTCGAATACGGATACCGCCACTACCACGAACTGCGGTCGATCCAGTCGATGATCGACGCCGGCTTCGAAGCGCTCCCGGCTCCGGAAGGGCGCTTCAAGCCCCGGCTCAACCCGAAGGGGCGGACCCGGCTGGAGGTTCTGCCCCAGGACGACGAAGCCCTGGCGCGGGACGGCATTTATAAAGATAAAGACGGAGTCTGGCGCAATTATTGACCCGCCGACTAAACGTATTCGGAGTGATTTGGTCAAAGCCCCAAATCACAAGACCTTGGCCGTCCGAGAAGGAATATGTTTAGCCGCCGGAGCTATATTGACCGCCCCGCTCCCTTTCCCAGAGAGGCCCCATGAGAGAATCCCTGACCATTGTGATTGGCGGCGAGGCCGGACAGGGCCTGGCCACGGCGGGCGAACTTCTGGCCCGGATCCTGACCACGGGCGGCCACAATTTCGTGACCTTCCAGGGGTATCATTCCCGGATTCGCGGCGGCCACAACACCTTCGCCCTGAAGATATCCCCGGCTCCGCTGTCCGGGCCGGAAGACGGCGCCGACCTGGTGCTGTCCCTCAATGCCGAAACCGACCTGATCGACGGTCCCCGGCTGCGGCCGGGCGGCCTGCTTCTGGCCGTCGGGGCCGAGGCCGGGGTCCCGGCCGGGGCCCGGTCGCTGACGGTGCCCTATGGCGAATTGTCTTCGCCCCGGGAGCACAACCTGGTGGCCCTGGGCCTTCTGATGGCCGCCCTGGCCCTGCCGCTGGCCGAGGCTTCGGCGGTGGTGGAATCGCTTTTCAAAAACAAGGGCGGGGCCGAAAAGCCGCTGTCGGCCCTGAAGGCCGGCTTTTACTGGGCCGAAGCGAAAATCGGCGGCCAGTATCAGGTTTCCCCGGCCGCGCCGGGGCATCCGCCGCGCCTGGTCATCACCGGCACCGAGGCCCTGGCCCTGGGCGCGGCCGCCGGCGGCATCAACTTCTGCTCGTTTTACCCCATGAGCCCGGCCACTTCGGTGGCCCTGAGCCTGGCGGATTGGGCGGCCGAGGCCGGCCTGGTGGTGGAGCAGGCCGAAGACGAGATCGCGGCCGTCAACATGGCCCTTGGCGCGGCTTACGGCGGGGCTTCGGCCCTGGTGCCCACCTCCGGGGGCGGCTTCGCTTTGATGACCGAGGGGGTGAGTCTGGCGGCCATGACCGAGACCCCGGTGGTCATCGTGGTGGTCCAGCGCCCCGCGCCGGCCACGGGGCTGCCGACCCGCACCGAGCAGGGCGACCTGAACCTGGTGCTGTATGCCGGCCACGGCGAATTTCCCCGGGCCGTCCTGGCTCCGGCCACGGCCGAGGAGTGCTTCGCCCTGGCCGCCTGGGCCGCCCGGCTGGCCGAGGAATCCCAGGGGCCGGTCTTCGTCCTTTCCGATCAGTACCTGGCCGACTGCACCCGCCCCATCGTTCCCTTCGACTGGTCGAAACTACCCGACCCGTTGGATACCCTGGAGATCCACCGGCGCAACGAGGCCGGCCTTCGGCCGGGCCGCGAGTATCTGCGCTATGACCCGGACGGGCCGGAGGGCCGCTCGCCGCGCCTTTTGCCGGGTTTTTCCGATCACCTGGTCAAGGCCGACAGCGACGAGCACACCCCGGACGGCCACATCACCGAGGACCTGACCTGGCGGGTGCGGATGCAGGACAAGCGCCTGAAGAAGCTGGACTGGTTGCGGGGCCAGGCCCTGCCGCCGGAATACCGGGGCGCGGAGGAGCCGGATCTTCTGCTGGTGACCTGGGGCTCCAGCCTGGGGGCGGCCCTGGACGCCCTGGAAATGCTGTCCGCCCAGGGGCGGCGGGCCGGCCTCATGCACTTCAGCCAGGTCTATCCCCTGGAGCCGGAACATTGGCTGCCCCTGTTGCGGCGGGCCGGGCGGGTGGTCTTCGTCGAGGGCAACGCCACCGGCCAGTTCGCGCAACTGGTGCGCCGGGAATGCGGTTTCTCGCCGCATCAGCGGATTCTGCGTTACGACGGTCTGCCCTTGACCGCCTCATACATCCTGGAACGGCTGGAGGTGCACTGATGGCTCATTTTGGTCCGACTTCTCAGGAACCGGCCTGGTGCCCGGGCTGCGGCAATTTTGCCATCCGCGAGGCCGTGCTGAAGGCCCTGAACGACAGCGGGCTGCAAAAGCGGGAGGTGGCCTGGGTCTCCGGCATCGGCCAAGCGGCCAAGATGCCCCACTACCTGGAGACCAATTTCTTCAACGGCCTCCACGGCCGGTCGCTCGCGGCGGCCACCGGCCTGAAGCTGGCCAACCCCGATCTCCACGTGATCGTGGAAAGCGGCGAGGGCTGCCATTACGGCGAAGGCGGCAACCACTTCCTGGCCGCCCTGCGGCGCAACATCGGCCTGACCGTGCTGGTTCACGACAATCAGATTTACGGCCTGACCAAAGGCCAGGCCAGCCCGACCACCGAGCCGGGCCAATTGACCAAGAGCACCCCCCAGGGCGTGCTGAACCAGCCCTTCCACCCCCTGACCGTGGCCATCAGCCTGGGGGCCGGGTATGTGGCCCGGGGCTTTTCCGGCGAAACCGATCACCTGGCCGGCCTGATCCTGGAGGCCATCCGCTATCCCGGGCTGGCCTTGGTGGATATCCTCATGCCCTGCGTCTCCTTCAACCAGGTCGGCACTTTCGCCTGGTATAAGGCCCGGGCCAAAAAGCTGCCCGAATCCCACAACCCGGCCGATAAGCTCGCGGCCCTGGCCGTGGCCGAGAAATGGGGCGAGGAGATTCCCATCGGCCTCATCTACCGCCGCGATCCTTCCGAAAATCCGCCCTTGGAGCGGAAAATCGCCGAGAAGCATGGCCAGTCCTCACCCGTCCCCCTGGCCGGGCGTCCGCCCCGGCGGGCTCGCTTGGAAGCCGTCATGAAAAAAGCGGTGTATTGAGCGAAGTGAGCGGTCTTTTCGTGCAATCATAAAGCCGGCGGCGCCGGCTTTATGATTTTCAGCCGAAAAACCCGTAAAGTTTTATCGCCTCCCGGCCGATAGGAAGAGAGAAGCGGACCGCCGTATCAGCGGCGCTTCCGGCTCATAACGGATTTTGAGCCAATTTCGGCCAGGGAGGCCCGTATGAGTTTTTTGAGCGCCTTGGCGTCCGACGGCCTGTCGGTCGGCCTCAGGTTTTACCAGAACAAACTCAATGCCCGGACCGGCGAGGTCGCGGCGGACCCTTCGGAGTTCCCGCCGCTTCAAAGCCCGGCCGGATCGGCGGAAGAGACCACCCCGGTCCGGAAACCGCAGCCGCCCCGGGCCGCGCCTCAGGTTGAAACTCCGGCCGAGGCGGCCGCCGGCCGGGCCGAAGCCCGGGCCCGCCTGGTCGCCGATGGGTCCCTGGGCCAGTTGCAGGCCGCCGGGGCCCAGGGCGCGGAGGAGACCGGCGAAGGCGAGGATGCGGTTTCGCCGGAGGCGAACGCCGCCGCGGCGGAAGGCGCCGGCGCCCGGAGCCTGACCCCGGAAGAGGAGCGGCAGGTGGCCGCCCTCAGGCAACGGGAGACGCAGATCAAAGCCGAGGTCCAGTCGGCCGCGACCCGGGGGGTGCCCGGAGCCGGCGACGCCCAGTATACTTACACCACCGGCCCGGATGAACGCCGCTATATCAGCGGCCTTCAGGATGGCCCGCCGCCGGCGGCGGCCGGGGCCGACTCGCCCGCTTCCGGCGGTTCCGGTCCCCGGGATCTGAGCGACGAGGAAGAGCGCCAGGTGGAGGAGCTGAAGCAGCGGGACCGTGAAGTGCACACCCATGAGCAGGCCCACGTGGCCGCCGCCGCCGGCCTGGCCGGCGCCCCGGTCTACGAATACCAGGTCGGGCCGGACGGCCGGCGTTATGCGATCGGGGGCCATGTGGACGTCAAGACCAGCGGCTCCTCGGACCCGGAGCGGGCTCTGAAGGAGGCTGAAGCCGTCAAGCGGGCGGCCACCGCCCCGGCCAGCCCCTCCGGGCCGGACCAGGCCGCCGCCGCCGGCGCCACCGCCGAAATCAATCGGATCAAAGCGGAAAAGGCTTCCGATGAAAACGGGTCGGACGGCCGAAACGGCTCCGACGGGCGGCCCGCCGGCCTGGCCGCCGAACAGGCCCGGGTTTTCAACGGGGCCTCTTTGGGCCGGCAGGCGCTCGGCGCCTATGCCGTGGCCAAGTTCGGCATGTCCGGGGCCGGCGCGGGTCCGGTGTTGGCCCGGGCTTGATTTCGGGCGGCCGCGCCACGGGCGAGGATAGCGTCGCCTTGACGGAGAGAGGGCATTATTGGGGATGAGACCGCCGCGCTTTCGGCTTCGCGCCGGGGCGGGCCGAGGCCGCCGGGAGGGCGGTGGCCGGCTCCAGGGCGGTCCTGGAAGCCGCGAGCCGGCAGTGCGGGCTCGCGGCTTTTTTGGTGTTGGAGGAGGGGGGCGGCGTGACCGCGTCGGAGAGGGGGACGCGGAGCGTCCTCCCGGGGATAAACGGGCAGCACTGGAGATGGGGCCGAAACGCATGGGCGGGTCGTGGCGGCCGGGACGGAGGCTCAAGGGCCTCCATTCTTTATGAGGCGTCGGCTCCCGACGGTTCGGCTTTTTCGGTGGCCGGGGCTTCCGGCCCCGGGGACGGGAGCGCGTTGAGAGCCTCCCGGGAGAGGGTGGAGTCGTCGGCTTCGACGGGCGTCGGTTCGCCGGCTTTGGTCGATTGAGATTCTTCAGATTCGCTGACGACGGGTTCCGCGTTTTGGGGGGCGGCCGCATCATTGACTTGGGCGGGAGACGTTTCGTCACCAACCCCGGCGGCGTGCTCGGCGGCTTTGGGGGCGGCCGGTTCGGCCGTTTTGGCGGGGGGCGTATCGCCGTTCTCGGCGGCTTTGGGGGCGGTGCCATGTTTTTTGGCAGGCGGCGGCTCAGCGGTTTTGGGCGCGCCCGCACCGCTTTTTAGAGTGGCCGTGCCGTTGCCTTTGGGGGCGGCCGCGTCTTTGGTCCGGGCGGCGGAAGTGCCGGCGGCCCTGGCCGGTTTCTGGCTTCTGGCGGTCACGGTGGCGATCACCAGGTCGTCTGGTTTGTGGGTTTCCGGGGGGCCGGCCGGTTCGGCGCTCCCGGAGCCGCCGGGCGCGCTTTGAGGTTCGGCGGTTTCAATGGCCCCGGCGGGGGGCGGGACGATCTGGTCGGGCTCGAGTGCCGTTCGGTCATCGGCCGGGACGCCGGCTTTCGGGGCCGGCGCCGGGTCGGGCCCGCTCTCCGGAAGCATCACGACCGGCGTGGCCACGTATCGCGTCAGTCGGTCCCGGTCGGCCCGGGCCCGTTCGGCGTTGGCCGAGATTTCCTCCATGAGGCCGAGACATTCGCGCTGGGTCGCCTCTATCTCCTCCGGGGTCAGCTTGTGGCTGCTGCCTTCGTGGAGAGCGCCCTCGATGCTCAATTCACTGTAGCTGATATGGCCGTAAACCCTGGCCGGAGCGTTGAGCTGCACGTGTTTGAAGGCGTTGATGCTGCCGTGGACCGTGCCGTTGAGAATGATATTCTCCACCAGCACGTCGCCGATGATCACCGCCGTCTCCCCCACCACCAGGGTCCCGGAAGCGACGATCTGACCGTTGACCTGGCCGTCGATGAGGGTCAGGCCGTTGAAGCACAGGCGCCCCTCCAGGGCGGTGCCCGCCATGAAATACGAATAGCCCGGATTTTTTTTCTTTCCCCACGCCATCCTCAACTCCCGTTTTTCAAGCCCCGGGCGTCGCCGCGGCCGCGTCCTGGCCGTGGGCCGTGATTGAAGACTTGATCTTTCTGTATGTCATCCGTATTTGTACCATAAAACCGCCGTTTGAGGCAAGGCCCCGTGGGGGGCCCCACCAGGGTAATCGCTTGCCAAGCGGGGTGATGAATACTGGCGGTCTCGGCCGCCCGGCCGGGGCAGGGCCCCGGCGGATGCCGAGACCGCCGCGATTCGTCACCCCGCATAAGAAAGCGATTGTCCTGGTGGGCTAAAAAAATCACCCCGGCGATCGGAATCGCCGGGGTGAGCGAAGGGCTTGGAGCCGGTCCGGGAATGGCGACCCGCGACCGGCTGTGTCCGTTTTTACGCGTCCACCGCCACGATGACGTGGGAGGCCTTGATCATGGCCCCGGCCTTGCTCCCGGCTTTGAGGCCCAGGCTGTCGGCGCTGGCGTTGGTGATGATGGAGACCAGCTTCCGGCCGCCGCCCAGGTCCAGCACCACTTCGGTGTTGACCGCGCCTTTGGTGACCTTTTCCACGGTCCCGGCCAGGTTGTTGCGGGCGCTGGTCTTCAGGCCGCCGCCCTCGGTCAGGATGACCCAGGAGGCCTTGATCATGGCGTAGGCCGAACCGCCCGCCTTGAGGCCCAAAGACTTGGCGCTTTCATTGGTGATGATGGCCACGATATCCTGGCCGCCGAGATCCAGCACGACTTCGGCGTTGACCGCGCCGGGGGTGACTTGCTTTACTTGCCCTTTGAAAAGATTGCGGGCGCTGGTTTTAATTCCGCTCATGGTATACCTTCCTTTTTATTTTCTCGGTTACAGACCGAATCGGTCATGGATTCACTATAAGTCCGATTTACATAAAAAGCAAGGGCTCGTTTCGTGTTTGTATTTGTTTTTATTATAAAAATTCAACATTCTCTTCGTCAGCTTTCACCTTTTTTGGCTCCTTTACACTTCTTTTGACCCTGGCTTGGACCGATGCCCGTTCCTTTTCAGTTGATTTGGTATTTTTTCATTTTGTAATAAAAATTTTGCCGCGACAGCCCCAGGGAGCGGGCCGCCCGGGCCATGTTGCCTTCGCAATCCTTAAGGGCCCTGGCCAGCCGCTCGCGCATGGCCTCCTCCATTTCCTCCGACAGGGCCCTGGCGCTTCGGGTCCCGGAGAGGGCATGCGCCGCCGCGACGTCGTCCTGGCCGGGGAGCGGCGGCCGGGACGAAGATTCCACCGCCTCCATCCTGAGCTCGGGCCGGGACGCCTGGATATCCTTGGCCAGGAATTTGCGCAGATGGGCCGACTGCAGGTGACGCAGCCCCAGGGTCTTGTCGTTCAAGGGATCGCTCACGGCGAAGTTCATGGCCGTTTCCACCACGTGCTCCAGTTCCCTGACGTTTCCCGGCCAGCGGTAATTTTCCAGAATGGCCAGAAATTCCGGTTCGATGGCCGTCACCCGGCCGTGGAGTTTTTTATTGTATTTCTTGACGAAGTGCCGGACCAGGAGGGGCACGTCCGCCGTTCGGCGCCGCAAAGGCGGCAGGGCCAGCAGCACCACCCCCAGGCGATAGAAGAGGTCGGGCCTCAAAAGCCCTTTTACCACCGCCTCTTCCGGGCTCTGGTTGATCGAGCTGATGATCTTGAGGTCCACCGGGGTTTCCTCCAGGCTCCCCACCCGCCTGAGGCGTCGCTCCTGGATGACCCGCAGGAGCTTGGCCTGAAGGCCCATCGGCAGGGTGTGGACCTCGTCGAGGAAAATGGTGCCCCCGGAACTGACCTCGAACAGCCCCTTTTTCTCCAGCGCGCCGGTGAAGGCCCCCCGAACGGTGCCGAAAAGAATGCCTTCCAAAAGGTTTTCGGGAATGGCCGCGCAGTTGATGGGACAGAAAGGCCGGGCCCGGCGGGGGCTGTGGTTGTGGATGGCCTGGGCGAAGAGTTCCTTACCGGTGCCAGTTTCACCGTAGATCAGGACGGAGGAGGCGCTGCGGGCGGCCACCTTGGCCGTGGCCAGGGCGGCCTTGAAGGCCGGGCTGTCGCCCACCAGGGAGGCCAGGGTGTGGACCGCGCCCCCGGCCCGGTCCTGGTCGGGACCGGCGTCGATGGCCTGGCTGTAGGGATGCCGGGCGTAGTTGCGGGCGGTGATCTCCAGGCGGTCGGCCAGGGCCGTGTATTCGGAAGTGTAGCAGACGGCCCCGAGCAGGCGGCCGTTTTCCACCAGGGGATAGGCGTTGCAGAGGGCGTTGACCAGGTTGCCGTCCGTGGCCCGGTAATAGAGGGCCACGTTGTTGAGGGGCTTGCCGGCGGCCAGGCAGCGAGTGGACATGCATTCGTCCGGCTTGAGGTTGTAAGCTTCCAGGATGTGGCGCCCCAGCACTTCGTCGGGCGTCAGGCCGTCGAGCTCGCTCATGCGGCGGTTGTAATAGACCAGCCGCCCCAAATTGTCGGTGATCAGGACGCCCTCGTGGTGGCGGTCATACAGTTCGGCGGCCATGGCCGGGGTCAGTTGGGTGAAAGGCCATTCCAGGGGCATGGGCGGCTCCTTTGGTAAAAATTTTTACCCGTATTGTAAAAAATTTTTTTCAATAAGGAAAGGCATTTTTACAAAGTCGTTTGCCCTGCAATACTCTTTAGTTTTATTTGTAAAGAAATTAAATATTTATATTGATGTCTCACCTCCTCTCGTTTTTGGCCCTGGCTTTGCTCTCCTTCGAAACGACAACCAGACTTTTCAACCGGCGGCATTGTTCATCGTGCGCGTCCGGCGATCATTCGTTTCAACCCAGCGGAGGTACCTTCATGACCACGACCACGGCCACGCCTGACGGAGCGGCCCCGACCCCCACCAGAGCTTTCGACCCGCTCATCACCTACGTCTCCGGCGGCCTGACCGTCGGCTTCGTGCTCCTGGCCTGCCTGTTTCCGGAGGCGATGGGCCGGGTCATCAACCAGGCTTTCACCTGGACCACCACCACCTGGGGCTGGCTCTACCTGCTGGTGGTCTTCGCCCTGACCGTCAGTTGCCTGGTGATGATGGTCGGGCCCTGGGGGGCCCACAAGCTGGGGGCGGCCGATTCCCGGCCGGAATATAGCAATTTCACCTGGTTCGGCATGCTTTTCGGCGCGGCCATCGCCGCCGGCATCGCCTTCTGGGGGCCGGCCGAGCCGGTCTACCACACCCAGACCATACCGCCGTATTTTCAGGGCGCGACCGAAAGCGGCCAGGTGGCGGTGGCGGCCATGACCCAGTCCTTTTTTCACTGGGGGCTGTCGGCCTGGGCCATCTATGTGACGCTGACCATTCCCCTGGCCCACGCGGCCTATACCAAGGGCCTGCCCCTGCGCTTTTCCACCGCCTTTTATTACCTTCTGGGCGACCGGGTCCGGGGCCGGGCGGGCAAGGTTCTGGATGTCTTCGCGGTCATCGCCACCATGGGCGGGCTGGCCACCACCACCGGCCTCACCGCCCTTCAGGTCGCTTCGGGGCTCAAATATCAATACGGGCTTGATCTGGGGCCCCACGCCGGCTACCTCATCATCGCCGGCTTCACCGCCATCTTCGGCTTCGCGGTCTACACCGGGCTGGAGAAGGGGGTCAAGCTCATGAACCACCTGAACATGTACCTGTTCTTCGGGGTCTGGCTCTTCATCTTCGCCTTCGGGGCCAAGCTGTATTTCCTGGAGCTGGGCCTGGAGGCCGGCGGGGAATACCTGGCGTCCTTCATCCCCCTGTCGCTGTTCACCCAGCCCGGGGGCGACAAGGGCTGGCTGGGTTCCTGGACCGTCTTCTACTGGGCCTGGTGGATGAGCTGGGCGCCTTTCGTGGCCATCTTCATCGCCCGGGTCTCCAAGGGCCGCAGCATCCGGGCCCTGGTGCTGGCCTCCATGCTGCTGCCCTCGCTGGCCAACTTCATGTGGTATGCGGTGGTGGGCGGCGCCGGCATCCACTTCAACATCGGCGAGGTCATCGCCGAGCACGGGGTGGAGGCAGCCCTCTTCGGCCTGTTGCGCCACTATCCCCTGACCGAGCTCATGGCCGTGGTGGCCCTGGCCCTGGTGGCCATGCTGTTCCTCACCAGCGCCAACTCGGCCTCCGTCTCCCTGGCCATGTTCGTCTCCGGCCACGAGCGGCCGCACCGCCTGCTGTCGCTCTTCTGGGCCCTGGCCCTGGGCGCGGTGGCCATGGTGCTGTGCGGCACCGGCAACCTCAAGGCCATCCAGACCGCTTCCATCATGTCCGCGCTGCCGATGATCGTATTGCTCGTCGCCGCCCAGGCCGGCACGGTCAAGGGCATCATGAGCCAGCCGGTGCCGGGGGCCCCGGCGCCGGAGGTCTCCGACCGCCCGGTCCCGGTGGGGGCGCGGGCCGCCGAAGCCTCCTGAGAATCGAATCACGCGGCGGCCGAACCCGGTCCCGCATCAATATCCGTCAATCACCGGAGCCGCCCGGCGGCTCCGGCCCGACCCACCCCGAAAGGAGCTCTCTCATGTTTACCCGTATGCAGACCCTGACCCCCGCGGACATCAGCCGCATCCACCAGGCCTCCATGGCCATTCTGGACCAGACCGGCATCGTCTTCAACGACAACGAGTGCCTGGAGATTTTCAAGAATCACGGCGTCCGGGTGGACGGCAAGACCGTCCGCCTGACGGAAAAGCAGGTCATGGACGCCCTGGCCCAGGCCCCGCGGGCCTTCACCGTCAAGGCCCTGAACCCGGAAAAGAACGTGCGCATCGGCGAGGACGACTTCGTGCTCCTGCCCGGTTACGGGGCCCCCTTCATCACCGAGCCCGGAGGCCGCCAGCGCGAGGGGACCATGGCCGATTACGAAAAGTTCGTCAAACTGGTGGCCACTTCCAAGACCATCAACATGAACGGCTTTCTGATGGTCGAACCCGCCGACTGCCGGCCGGATTCGGCCCATCTGGACATGTTCCTCTGCGGCCTGACCAACTGCGACAAGCCCCTGATGGGCACCCCTCTGTCGCGGAAGGCGGCCCGGGATTGCGTGGATCTGCTGGCCGTGGCCCACGGCGGGGCCGACAAGCTCATGGACGCCCCGGCCACCGTCTCCCTCTGCAACTCCCTGTCGCCCTTGCAGTTCAGCGAGGAGATGGCTTCCTCCATCGTCGAGCTGGTCCGGGGCGGGCAGGCCGTCTGCGTGGCCGCCCTGATCATGACCGGCTCCTCCGGCCCCATCACCAGTCCCGGGGTCCTGGCCCTCCAGAACGCGGAGATTCTGGCCGGCCTGACCCTGGCCCAACTGGTTCGGCCCGGCGCCCCGGTCATTTACGGTTCGACCTCCTCGGCCATGGACATGAAGAGCGGGTCGCTCTCCATCGGCGCGCCGGAACTGTCGATGTTCACCTCCTTCACCGCCCAGATCGCCCGCCACTACAATCTGCCCTGCCGCAGCGGCGGGGGCCTGGGCGATTCCCTGGTCACCGACGCCCAGGCCGGGGCCGAGTCGGCTCTGGCCCTGTTCAACGCCGTCAACAGCGGGGTCAACTTCGTCCTGCACGCCGCCGGCATCCTGGGCGGCTACATTTCCATCTCCTTTGAAAAGTTCATCCTCGACGAGGAGATCGGGGCCATGGTCACCCGCATGGTCAAACCCCTGGAAGTCAACGACCAGACCATCGACCTGGCCACCATCCAGAAGGTCGGCCCCGGCGGGCACTATCTGACCGATCCCAAGACCTTCAAGCTCTGCCGCAAGGAGATCTACCAGACCGGCCTGATGAACCGCCGCAACATCGAAAGCTGGGAGGCGGCCGGTTCCCCCAACCTGGAACAGGCCGCCACGGCCAAGGTTCAGGAGCGCCTGGAAGCCTGGCGGGCTCCGGATCTGCCCGCCTCCCTGGTTCAGGATCTGCGCCGCAAGGCCGAGGAACTGCGCACCGCGCGCGCCTGACCGGGGTCTCGCTTCTCCCTCCGGAAGCTGGAGAAGTTTCGCCCCCAAACGACCGACCCCGCCGGGTTCGGCGGGGGCGGTCGGTTGGGGGCGAAACATCTCCAACGTCCCGCGGGCGCAGCGCGAACCCGGTCAGGCGCGCGCGGTGCGCCGTTCCGCGGCCGTGCGGCGCCGGTCCA
>JAVBLB010000089.1:0-17431 GCA_031553735.1 Candidatus Adiutrix sp. | reverse complement strand
CCGGCCGGCCGGACGCCGAGGCGATCAAAATGCCGTCCCAGCCACAGAGCCAGGCCAGGTTGTCGGCTTCCGCCCAGGGGCGTTCGAAATCCAGCTTCACCCGGGCCCGCACGGCCGGGTCGCGCAGCCGCTCCAGACATTCGGCGATGCCCCCGGCCAGGAGGGGCGGCGGCAGGAGGACCGACATGGTGGTGCTGCCGATGGGGTAGGGATACATGTCGAAGCTGAGGTCCAGGCCGTCCCGGATGCCCGCTTCCAGGCGGGCGACGATGCGGCCGATGTCGCCCCGGAAGCCCCGGCCCACTTTTTTGAGGTGGCTGAGGTGTACCGATACGCCGGTGGCCTTCTGGAGGGCCAGCAACTCTTCGATGGCCGGGACCAGGTCTTCGGATTCCGAGCGCAGGTGAGCGTTCACCAGGCCGCCGTATTCGGCCGCCACCTCGGCCAGCGGCTGGAGATCCGCCGGTCCGCAGTAACAGCCGGGGGCGTACATCAACCCCAGGGAAAGCCCCGCCGCGCCGGCCTCCATGGCCCGGCGCAGGTGGGCCCGCATATTTTCCGCCCCCCGGGTATCCGGTTTGACGTCGCTGAACCCGTTCTCGTGGATATACAGCGCCCCGTGGGCCAGGAAGGCGGCGATGTTCAGGGCCTTGGGCAGTTTCGCCAGGGCCCCGGCATAGGCCGCGAAGTCGGGGAAGACGTGGCGGGCCACGCCGTCGCCGAGCACGGGCCGGGCATAGGCCGCCAAGGCTTCGCGATGGGCCTCGTCACAGGGGCAGGGGCCGAAGCCGCAGTTGCCGGCCACCACCGTGGTCACCCCCTGCAAGAGTTTCGGGCGGTTTTCGGGATCGTCGAAAAACACCAGGTCGTCGTGGCTGTGAACGTCGATGAAGCCGGGGGTTACGGCCCGGCCTTGGGCGTTCAGGGTTTGCCGGGCCGGGCCGGAAAGGCCGGGGCCCATTTCGACGATCAGCCCGTCCCTGATGGCGATATCGCCCGGCCGGGCCGGCCGCCCGCCGCCGTCCACGATCAGGCCGTTGGTGATCAGGAGGTCATGCATGGGGGCTCCGTCATTTTTTACTTGCCCAGGTCGAACAGCGAGGGCTGGGTTTTGGCCCGCGCGCCCCGCGATTTGGGGCTGAGATCGCGGCAAAGCGCGGTGGGGAGGCACTCCCAGAAGGGCGAGGGCCGGCCGGGAAGCGCCTGGCCGTACAGGCGGCGCTGGGCGGCCCGGGTCAGGTAGAGCCGGTCTTTGGCCCGGGTGGCGGCCACGTAGAAGAGGCGCTTTTCCTCCTCCAAACGGGCCGGGGCGGGCGCTTCGTTGGGCGCCGTGTATGGGCACAGCCCTTCCTCGGCCCCGACGACGAAGACCAGGCGGAACTCCAGCCCTTTGGCCGCGTGCATGGTCAGGAGGCTGATTTTGTCGGCGGTCCAGTCGAGATGGTCCACGGCGGTGAGGGGCTCGGGGCCGCACATCTGCCAGGGCAGGGCGGCCGCGTCCAGGGCATCGGCGATTTCCAGGCCCTGGGAGCGGAGCCGGAAGAGGATGGCGATGTCGCTCAGGGCCAGGCCGGGCATGGCCTCGGCGTCCTCCAGGCTGCCGGCCTCGCGCCCGAGTTTCAAGACCCCCAGGTGAGCCGACAGCCGGGCGACCACATAGGCCGCCTCGCGCCGGGCATCGGCCAGGGTGGCTCGGACGATCCGGGGGCCGATTTCCGCGCGGGCCGGACGGCGGCGGGGGCGGTCGCCCCCGACAAGCACTTCGCCGGCCTGGACGATGGTTTTGGTGGAGCGGTAATTGGTCTCCAGCTCCACCGTGGCCAGGCCGGGATACACCTGGAGACGATCGAAGATGTCGGCCCGGGCCCCGCGAAAACCGTAAATGCTCTGGTCGGGGTCGCCGATGACCGTGAGCCGGGCGGGTTCGATGCCTTCATCCGCCGGAGGACACAAGCGCCGAAGAAAATTGAACTGGGCCGCGCTCAGGTCCTGGAATTCATCCACCAGCACGGCCCGGAAAGGGGGCGGGCCGTCCGGGGCGGCTTCTCGGATGAGGTCGTCGAAATCCCACCAGCCGTGGGCGGCCAGGGTCCGCTGATAATACTCCTGGGCTTCGGCGAAGGCTTCGGGGAGCGATTCAACCGGGTCGGCCTCGCCGGCCGGGGCGTTTTTGACCAGACTCAGGAGCGACGACCAGGCCGGGGTTTTGAGATCGGCCATCCGGGCCGCTTTTTTGTGGAGCTCCACCAGGAAATCCTCCGGGGCCAGTTCCCGGTCCGGATGCCGGCGCTTGAGAAGATCGTAGGCCAGGCCGTGCAGGGTGGTGACCCGCACCCCCCGGCTTTCGGGGCGGAAGGGCAGGGCCGCCGCCAGGCGGGGGGCCAGCTCGGCCGCCGCCTTGCGGGTGTAGGTGGTCAGGAGGGTTTCCTCGGGGGCGGCCAGGCCCTCCCGGATCAGCCAGGCCGCCCGGTGCACCAGCACCCGGGTCTTGCCGCTGCCCGGCCCGGCCACCACGCACAAGGCCGGGTCCCGGCTGGTGACCGCCCGGACCTGCCGCTCATCGAGGCCGTCCAAAAGCAAGTCCCCCCGAAGCAGGGTCAGCGGCGAGGCCTCGGGTTCGGCCGATTCGAGCGGCGACGGCCCTTCGGCGGCCGGGCGCGACGCGGCGGAGCGCCGACGTTTGGGAGCGGCCGGGGAGGCTTCGAACAGACGTCCCTGGCCGGAGAGGGCGGCCCGGTCCTCCGGGCCGACGGCGGTGATCACCCCGTACTGGCCGTCGAAGCTGCCCTCGGCCCGGATTTCCCCGCGCCGCATCCGGTCCACGGCCAGGCGCAACAGTGGGCCGGCCGCCTCTTCCAGGTCGGTCAGCGATGCTTCCAGCAGAAGGCCCAATTCGCTTCCGAAATCCCCCACCAGCCGGTTGAAGCCGTCCTGGACTTTGCGCGTGGCCGGCCCCTGGCCGAAGACCTGGCCCAGGATCTCGGCCAGGGGAATGAGGTGGTGATCCGGCAGGCGGTTTTCCGGGGGGGCGGCCCGGTCGGCCAACTCGGTGACCCGGTGGAGCACGCCGATGGTGACGGGCTTTCCGCAGATGGGGCAGAGGCCGCCCCGGCGCTTGGTTTCCTCCGGGGTCAGGGCCGGGCCGCAGCCCAGGTGGCCGTCGAGGTGATATTTGCCCTCTTCGGGGAAAAATTCCACCGTGCCCCCCAGGGAAGGGCCGCCGGCCAGGGCCGCCCAGAGGTTGTCGCGGGTCAGGGAGCCATTGAGAATGGTGGCTTCCCGGCCCAGCTTGTCCGGGCTGTGGGCGTCGGAGGAAGAGATGAGGGCGTAGGGGTCGAGGTGGGAAACCAGGCGGTTCATGGCCGGGTCGCTGGAAAGGCCGGTCTCCAGGGCGGTGATGTGGCGGCTTAAGTCGCCGAAGCATTCTTCCAGATGGTCGAAGCCGCTCTTGGCCCCGAAGAGGGAAAACCAGGGCGTCCAGATGTGGGCCGGCACCACCGCCATCCGGGGATCGGCGCTGAGGGCGATTTCCAGTATCTGCCGGGCGGTGAGGCCCAGGATGGGCCGGCCGTCGGATTCCACGTTGCCCAAGGCCCCCAGGATTTTCGAAAAGGCGGCGGCGGCTTCCAGATCCGGGGCGATGACGACCAGGTGGATCTTGCGGGTACGGCCGTCCTGCTTATAGATGGCGCTGACTTCGCCGGTGGGGACGAAGCGGGGGCCGTCGGGCTGGCCGTTTAAGCTGTAGAAGCCGTCTTCGCGGAGGGTCAGTTGTTCCTGAAGCTCCCGCAGCCAGGCCGGGTGGGTCAGGTCGCCGGTGCCCACCAGCCCCAGGCCCTTCAGTGCGGCCCACCGGCTGAGGTTGGCCGGGTTCAGGGCCGGGGAGGTGGCCCGGGAATAGCGCGAGTGGATGTGGAGATCGAGATAGTGGCGCATGGGGTACCCGTCGGGCAGAGATGCGTGTAGAAATTATGGAAATAATTTTTAAAATAAAAACATAATATTAGGCCTGATTTATATAATCAGACACCAGAATCCCGCGCAGACTGGCCGCCCAGCCCTCGGTGATGCGCACCGGCACCAGCCGGCCGATGAGTTCCGGCGGGCCGTCGAAGTGCACCAGCTTGTAATTGCGGGCCCGGCCGGTCAGTTGGCCTTGGTAGCGTTCCGAAACCCGCTCCACCAGCACTTCCAGGGTCTGGCCGACGTGGGCCGCGTTTTTGGCCAGGGTGATGGCCTTCTGGCGCTGTTGCAGATGGGTCAGGCGACGGCCCTTTTCCTCCTCGGGCAGCTTGTCCGGGAGGCCGGCGGCCACGGTCCGGGGCCGGTCGCTGTATTTGAAGGAGAACATGGCGTCATAGCCCACGGCTTCCACCAGGCTCATGGTCTCTTCGAAATCGGCCTCGGTCTCGCCGGGAAAACCCACGATGATGTCGGTGGTCAGGGCCAGATCCGGCCGGGCGGCCCGCAGGTCTTCGACCAGGCGCAGGTAGCTGTCCCGGGTGTAGATTCGGCCCATGGCCTTCAGGATCCGGTCCGAGCCTGACTGGACCGGCAGGTGCAGGCTTTCGCACAGGGGCGGCAGGTCGCGGAAGAGCTTCACCAGTTCCGGCGGAAAATCTTTGGGATGAGAGGTGGTGAAGCGCAGCCGCCGGACCCCGGTCTCGGCCACCCGGGCCAGCAGTTCGGGGAAGGAGGGCGCTCTGGTCAGGCCCCGGCCGTAGGAATTGACGTTCTGGCCCAGGAGGGTCAGGTCCTGAACCCCGGCCTCCAAAAGGTGTTTGACCTCGTCGAGGATGTCCTCGGCCGCCCGGCTCAGTTCGGGGCCGCGCAGGTACGGCACCACGCAATAGGCGCAGTAGTTGTCGCAGCCCTGCATGATGGTCACCGAGCCCAACAGGCGCGGGCCGTCCCCGGCCGGGTCGGCCTGGAGTTCGCCCTCGTCGGGGTCGTCGCTGGTCAGGTGGGGGAAGGGCCGGTTGGTGGCCCCCGAACCGTCGCGCGCTTCGGCTTCCCAGCCGAGGCCGGCCAGGTTCTCCCGGCTCCAGGCCGGGCGCTGGCCGGCGCCGGTGAGGGCCTGGCGATCGGCTTCGGTTCTCAGTTGATCCAGAAGATCGGGGATGGCCGGCAGGTGCTGGGGGCCGGCCACCAGGTCCAGCCAGGGGGCCTGTTCCAGAAGACTCTGGCCCTCCTGCTCGGCCACGCAGCCGCCCACGCCGATGATGAGGCCGGGCTTGTTCTTCTTCAGGGCCCGCACTTGTTCCAACTGGTTCAGCACCCGCCGGGCGGCCTTTTCCCGGATGGAGCAGGTGTTGAAGAAAATGAAATCGGCCTCGGCCCGGTCCCGGGTCAGGGTCCAGCCCCGGGCGGCCAGAAGCTCGCCCAGGCGGCCGGAGTCGTATTCGTTCATCTGGCAGCCGAAGGTGATCAGGCAGGCGTATTTGGTCTCGGTCATAGTCGGATCGTCTTGGAAAAGCCGGGTGAGGACGGGCCTCGGCCGGCGGACAGGGTGATGGAAGAAACAGCCCGGCGGAAAACCCGTCAGCCGGCCTGGAAATCGAGGCTCTTGCCCACCAGGATCGGTTGCCAGCGGGGCCGCCGGGCCAGGCGGGTGACGAGGCCGGCCAGGGCCAGGGCGAAGATCAGGCGGGCGCCCAGAAGGCACCACAAGGAGCCCCCCAGGGCCCACATGATCAGGGTGTCCTCGACCATGGAATGGAACACGGCCATCAGCATCATGGCCCCGAAGATGTCCCGGGGGGCGATGTATCCCGAGCGGCTTTCGGCCACGATCAGGCCGCCGCCGATGCCCAGGCCCACCACGCAGCCGATGACCGTGACCATGATGGCCCGCTCGCCCACCCCGGCCAGCTTCAGAAGCGGCCCCAGCACCTTCATGATCAGGCGGGTCAGCCCCAGGTACTTGATAGCCTCCATCAGCAGCATCAGCAGTTCCACGATCACCAGGATCATCAGGAGCTGGCGGATCGAGCCCCGGATCCAGTCCGGCCAGGAGGGCACCGGGTCCACGGCTAGATTCAGGGCCTCGATGACGGCCGCCGGTTCCCGGCCCCAGCCGATCCCGTGAGCGGCCTGACTGATCAGGAGGCCGAAGAGCATGGCCGACAGGATCCGGAAGACCGTCACCCGCCAGAAAGAGAGCCCGGTGGCCCGGCAGACCTGCCCTTCGACGATCAGGCCGTGGGCCAGGAGGCACAGGCCGCCGAGGGTGCTGGCCTGGGCCAGGGTCAGGGGCTCCATCACCGGAACCAGGGAGGCGAAGACGGCCACGGCCACATAGAGATTGCCGATCATGGCCGAGACCCAGATCAGGGCGGTTTCGGCCGGGAGGTTCATCAGGGTCATGGCCGGTTCGAAAACCGCGGCCACCGCGGGGATGAGGTCGAAATACAGAAGCAGCCGGGTCAGGATCATGGCCGGGATGGTCAGCTTGATAAGAAAGACCCAGGCCCCGAAACCCCGTTTCAGGGTGGCCGCGAGGGGAGCCCAGGCGGAGGATGGCGGAGTATGATTCATGGCGTTGTAGACACGTGTCCGGGAGGTGATGATAGCCGGGATCGCGGCTTAAATTTATCATTATATCATAGAAGCGGCCAGGGAGGGGAAAAAGGGCGGCCGGGGTTGAGGGCGGCCCGGGGCGGCGAAAATTTTCTCCACTCGCTCGTGATTCGAGCGCCACAACTCGTTCCGCTTCGCTTCACTCAAACAAGTGGCGCTCGAATCCCGGCTCGCTCCGAAAAATTTCGCCGCCCCGGGCCTTGCGATTCGTGAAAGGTGGCCTGCGATTGTTTCCGGGAGGGGACGGATACGGCCATGGCCATCTTAGAGAAAGTTCGGTTAAATCGGGATTCCGTCAGCGGCAGGGTGGCATCCCACCATGCCAGTGTGCGGGGGCATCGCTCTTACTAACCGAGGCCAGCGACGCTGGCCTCGCCCCCCCAACGGGTCGATGGTCCCGGCCACCCAAACGTTGCGGCCTCGGCCGCCCAGCTAATCGCCCTACCGGGCGATAACCAGAGATTGCCCGGTAGGGCAATGATGCGGATGCGGGGAGGATGCTATAGCTTCGGCGGCTAAACATATTCTTTCTCGGACGACCAAGGTCATGTGATTTGGGGCTTTGACCAAATCACTCCGAATAAGTTTGGTCGGCGGGTCAATATCTTTGCCCTGTCGGGCAATCCCAGGGTCATTACAATTCTATCGAATTGTAATTTGCATCCGGTGGGTCCAGGGCTATGCCCTGGCTCAGCCCTGGTATGCGCGGGCTGTTTCCTGGCCGCGAAGTACCCGCAGGACGCCCAGGGCCAGGGCTTCCATCTCGTTTTCGCCGGGGATGGCCGAGACCGGGGCCAGGAAGGAGACCCGTTCGGTGATCCAGTCGCGGAACAGGGCCGACGCGGACAGACCGCCGGTGAGGATGATGTGGTCCACCCGGCCGCAAACCACCACCGCCAGCTTGGCGATATTCTTGGCCACGTTGAGACACATGGCCTCCAGAACCAGGGCCGCCCGCTGGTCCCCGTCTTCCATCATCTTGATCACCGCCCGGGCGTCGTTGGTGCCGAAATGGGACATCAGGCCGGCCTGGCGGGAAATTTTGCGGAACAGGGTTTCGTAGTCGTATCGGCCGTCGGTGGCCAGGGCCAGCAGCTGGAAGCCCGGGAGCCCCCCGGACCGCTCCGGGGAGAAGGGCCCCTCGTCGTCGGAAATCATGTCGATGATGCGGCCCCCGTGGTGCAGGCTCAGGGTGATGCCGCCGCCGAGGTGGGCCACGATGGACGTCAGGTCGCGATAGTCGCGGCCGAATTCGCGGGCCTTTTTAATGGCCGCGGCCCGCATGTTGAGGATGTGCCCCTGGCTGCGGCGCTCGATTTCCTTGAGGCCCGTGATGCGGACCACGGGCTCCATCTCGTCGGCCGTGACCGGGTCGTAAATATAGGCCGGCAGGCCCTGGGGCCGGGCCAGGTCCCAGGCCAGGGCGGCGCCGATGTTGGAGACGTGGTGGGAGTTTTGCGGGCGATGCCGCAGGGTATCCAGAAGGGGCTGGGTCACCAGATAGGCCCCGGTGCGGGCCCCGGGCAGAAGCCCGCCCCGGCCGGCCACCGCCGTGAAGTCGGCCATCTGAAAACCGTGCCGTTTAAGGACCTCGCGCACCACTCCGGCCCGCATTTCATACTGGTCATAGATGGTGGGGAAGGGGGCCAGGCTTTCCTGGTCGTGGTCCACGCTTTCGGTGAACCGGCAGGTCTCCTCCTCGTAAACCGCGACTTTGGTCGAAGTCGACCCGGGGTTGATGACCAGAATTTTGATCATTGCCGCTCCTGACCCCGATTGGGGTTCTTTACTTTGACGGCAATCTCGGATTGCCGCAAAAAATTCGGGAATTCACTCTCCGTGGCCGCAGTCGCAGGCGCCGCCGTCCCCGTGGTCGCAACTGGAGCAGCCCAAGAGGCCGGCCGCGAGCAGCATCTCGGCCACCAGCACCATCTCCACCAACTCCAGCACTTCATAAGCCACGAAAATCGGGGCCGAGGAGTCGAAGAGCACCTTGACTTCGGCTTCGAACTCCTCGTCCGCCTCAAAAAAAATGACCTGGATCGGGAGGTACGGCAGGGGGGTGAACAGCCACTGCTCCCCGCCGGAGGGCGACCGGCCTTCGGAGCGGCCGCCGATCTTCCGGGCCGCTTCGGTGAAGGCCTGGTAGTCGGCGCCGAATTTTTCCGTGAGCGGCTTGACCAGGTTGTCGCTGGGGCCGCTCCCGCTGGTGACGATGCCCGTCAGGCGGCCGATGGGCAGGTATTCCCCGGTCAACGAACCCCGGCCCAGGCTCAAAAGGTAGTGGGCCAGGACGCCCTTGTGGCTCCAGGTGACGGGTTGCCCGTCCCGGGCTTCGATGTCTCGGTTGGAGACCAGGTAGTCCCGGCCGAAAAAGGCGACCGGCACCCGGCCCTGTTCGTCCACCGTCAGGCCCAGAGCCGGGGCTTGGGAGGCCAGGTCGGCCTCGGCCAGGGCGGCCACTTGTTTTTGGGAATACTGTTCCCAGTTGCTGGCGGATTTGGTGCGGGCCATATTTTTTCCTTCCTCAGGTTGGCGTGGTTGATTTTTTGTCCCGGCCGCCGTGTTTCGGCCTTCAGGCGGCGGCCGTTTCAGCGAAACCGTCTTCCGGGATCATAATAGTTTTTCATTTTAAAACAATAAACGGGGAATGGTCAAGTTCGCCGCGCCCCAGAGGGGCGATACGCCGCCGTAACTTCGTCATAGGCGGCTGAGGCGGCCGAGATGGGGACTCAACTGCCTCCATCCTTACAGTGGCCGTAAAAAGAGATGAAGCCGTCGGCGGTGAAAATTTTTTCCGGTATGCGGAGCGGGTCGGGGCTCAATACGTTTTGTTGATTGCATAATCAATAATAAAATCAGGATAGTTGTAAAATTTTATCTTTAGGGCGGCCCGCTTCGAGGGGCGCAACAGAATAATTGAAAAAAATTCGAAAAAAAATATACCCGCCCTATTTTGTGGTCGGCTGGCCGGCCGCTCCCCCACATCTTGAATTTTCAGCCGGATTCGACCCATAAAAGGATGGCCCGGTGGCGGGGCTTTTCTTGACAGTTTTCAGTTGTTTGTGCTATGTTCAACATAATTATGGTTAATTTATGAAAAAGCAACCATAAAATAAGATGAATGTCTGGCAAAAGATTGTGTTTTAGGCGTATTTTGTAACAACATCTGGGGCGGAACCGAGGCGACCCCCCCAGAGAATGTGGGGAACACCTCTGACGGCCACAGCGGTCGACAGAGGCCGGCGTCGCGGGCGGTTAGGCAATCATGGGCCGCCCCGGCGCCGTCGATCAGGCCATTGGCCGCCCGGCTCGCCGGGAAAACAAGGAGAAACAGCTATGGGTAGAAAAAAAACCGGGCCGCGGTCGAAGCCTCGCTTCAACCGGCTGGCCCTGGCCGCCGCCCTGACGGCCCTGGTTCCCGTGGGCGCTTCGGCTTGGGCTCCGAACGCCCTTGCCGCCACGGTCACGGTGGATACCGTTCTCAATTCGGATTCGAGCGCGACCACTACAAACACCGCCGACGCCTTGACCCAGGAAGTAATCCAAAAGATCAACGACCTGGCCGCCGCCACCACTTTCGCCAATGACCTGGAAGTCACCATCACCCTGAGCGGCAGTCAGAGCGTGAGTGCCTCCGGCGATGCTTTTCCGACCCTGTTTCTCAACGGGGCCGGTGAGGTTTCGGGTATTCCGACAACGATGGGATTGTATTCGGTCACCCTGGACGGCGGCGGCAAAACCATCGTCGGGTCGGGTTATGCCGGCGACAGCGGGGCGATGCTGGGCATTGAAAACGTCTCCAACTCCATCGACATCAGCAATTTGGTGATGGCCTACGGCTATTCTGACGCCGTCAGCGCCCAGGGCGGCGCCCTGTACGTGGGGCAGAACACGGTCGGCGGTCTTGATGCTTTCCAGAGCCTCAGTCTCGATACGGTGATTTTTGGCCGCAACACCGCCTCTGGAACTGGGCTGGCGGCCGGCGGCGGTCTGTCGGTGAACAATGAAACCACCTGGGGCGCCACCAACGGAACGGCATTCCTGATGGACACCGATTTCATCGAGAACTCCGCGGTGGCGGGTAGCACGGCCATGGGCGGCGGCGGCCTCATCAACGGCGTGAGTTACGTGGGCTATTATGGCGGCGAAGTGTCCGATAATACAGCCGAAGGCGGCATGATGGCCGGCGGCGGCGGGTTGGCCCTGACCGGGGGCCAGGCTTTCTCCGCCGATATTTACGGCGTGGATTTTATCGGCAATACCGCTATGTCGACGGGGAGCGGGGCGGGGGTTTTCGCTCTTGGCGGCGGCTTTTTCGGTGCTGACGACGAGAGCCCTGTCGGGGCCGGCTCAACCATCTTTTTTGACTCATCTACCACGTTCGAAGGCAACCGGGCCATCGGCCTGGGCACCACCGACATTGCCCTGGGCGGCGGGGCGGCTTTTGCCGGCAACGTCAACGCCACCTTCAGCGGCACCACCCTCACCGGCAACACGGCCGAGGCCACTCTGGCCGGCGGCGGGGCCGTGTATTCCCAAGGGTCGGTCACCATCGAAAGCGCCGCCCTGACCAAAAACCAGGCCAACGGCGCGGTGGCCCACGGCGGGGCCGTGTTCATGGACGCCAGCGTGGCGACCAATACCGCCAATCTGGCCAGCCTCACCTTGAACACCTGGGGCTCGACTGACCAAGTGCTCATCTCCGGCAACACGGCCAACGGCCAATCCAGCGGCATCCACTTCGGCAACGCCGAAGCGGCCGCCTCCCTGATGGATGCCGAACTGGCCATCACCGGCGAAGGCCGGGTGAAAATGCTGGACGCCCTGTCGGTGGATCTGAACAACGGCGCCGTCTTCACTCTGGATAAGGAAGACGGCGGGGTGTTCACCTGGGGGGCGTCCAACAACAGCCTCTCGGCCACCGGCGTCGGCGGGGGCGCGGAGATCAATCTGATGGACGGCACGACCGAGCTGACCAGATATTTCTCCCTGGCGGTGACGAACAACACCGTCTTCGAGATGAACGTCACCAACGCCGCGCCCGACAAGACGGCCCTCAACTTCGACTCCCGCCGCGTCGGCACGCAGGAGATGTTCAACCTGACCGGGGCCGCGAACACCAGCGCGTTCCAGGTGCAGGCCGGGGCCACCATGGACCTGACCGACACCAAGCGGCAACTGGTGGATTTCAATAAGACCTATCTCGTCGTCAAGCAGACCGATGCGGCCCACAGCCTGACCGGCGGTTTCGACAACTTCACCCTGGGCGACAACATCGACCGCTCGACCTTCGTCATCGAAGGCGGCAACCTGATGTTGAAGCTCAAGTATGACAGCCCCTTCAAGAGCGATCTGGCCCGGGCCGGGCGCAACACCCAGTCGGCGGCCGTGGCCCTGACCGCCTTGATGCAGTATGACGAAATAACCGACGCCATGGTGGACACCATTCATGAAAACCTGGGCACGGCCACGGCTGAATACGGCCTCGTCGGCGGCGTCGTGGGCGTGAGCACCACCGATTACATCAGCCGGACGGCGCTTCGCCAGGGGCTGAAAAACGAGCAGAACGGAACCCTGCCGACTCCGCTGTACGCCCAGCCCCAGCCCGCCTTCGGCGGGGCCGAGGAAGGGGTGCGGGTCTGGGGCGGCTATGCCGGCAACTACCGCAACGTCGACCGCTCCAACGGCTACTACGGCTACGACCAGAATTCCGACGCGGGCGTCCTGGGCCTGAGCTACGATTTCGGCCCGACCGTGTCGCTGGGGATTTACGGCGGCGTGTCTTACACCGAAACTGAAATGGACAACATCAACTCCCGCCTGAAATCCCACGGCGCCCACGGCGGCCTGATGGCCCGGGTGTCGCCCATGGGTGAAGAGGATCCCAACCTGGCCGTGTATGTCGACGCCGGCTATGCCAGCTACGACAACGACGGCCAGCGCCGGATGGCCGGCTACACCCGGGGTTCCTTCGACCAGGAAACCTACACCGTCGGCCTGGGGGTGGAATACGCCTCCGCCGTCAACGAAAGCGTCCTTTTGACCCCCAGCCTGGACCTGCGTTACATCAACCTCGACCAGGACGGCTTTACCGAAAAAGGCCTCACCGCCAGCCGGGTGAACGGCTACAGCGTCGACAGCTTCACCAGCACCCTGGCCCTGAAAGTCTCCAACGAAGTCGCCTTCAACAGCGGCACCATCACCCCTTCGGCCCGCCTCGGCTGGAAGCATGAATACGGCGACACCGACTACACCAGCCGGGCCAGCTACCTCAGCCCGGCCGGCGGCTACATCCCCGGGTCGTATCAGTTGGGCACCGTGCCCGTGGATCGCGACTCGATGGATGCCGGCGTGGCCGTGCGGGCCCTGTTTGATTCCGGTTCCTATCACCAGGTGGGGCTGAACGTCTCCTACGACGTCAACCTCTCCAAAAACTCAACCACCCAAACGGTCTACGGCGGCCTGGAGTACCGCTTCTAATTCCGTAGCCCCCCAACAAAAACCCTGGGGCCGGATCTCATGCCCGATCCGGCCCCCAGGGCATAGCCCTGGACCCCCGGATGCAAATTACAATTCGATAGAATTGTAATGACCCTGAGATTGCCCGATAGGGCAAAGATCGCATCTGGCCCGAACCCGCTTCGCTAGGCCTCGGTGGCCGCAACGTCCGGGTGGCCGGGACCATCTGGGTCGTCCACAGGGGGGCGGGCGCTGAAGCGCCCTTTTTTGATTGGAACGGAGTATTAACGGTAAATTACGTATCATCTCATTAATTGTGATTTTGTATTCAAGCCGGCGCAGCCGGCTTCGTTCGTTCCAACGGGCGGCTGGTCCCGGCCCCCCCCAAACGTTGCGGCCTCGGCCGCCCAGCGAAGCGGGTTCGGGGAGGATGCTATCTTTGCCCTATCGGGCAATCTCAGGGTCTTTACAATTCCATCGAATTGTAATTTGCATCCGGTGGGTCCAGGGCTATGCCCTGGCTGGGGGGTTGACATCTGAAAAGGGGGAAGTACAATATAGCCGCACTGAAATACCGGGGCGGGTTACGGTCCGCCGTCATCGCCTTTGAAAGAAAGGTCTTACGTGATGCTCAAAGCCATTCCCGCCCAGATAGTTTTGGAAAGCGGCCGCCGTTTTTCCGGCCGGAGCCTGGCCGCGCCCGGCCGGGTCGCCGGCGAGGTGTTGATCGTTTCCGAATACGCCGACTATCAAGGCGCCCTCTGTGACCCGGCTTCCGCCGGGCGCGTTGTTTTAATGACCTATCCCCATATCGGCAGCACCGGCTGGTCGAAGGGCGAGGGCACGATTCAGGCCGCCGCCGTGCTCATGGCCAATTATGAGGATTTCCGGGGCGACAGCGGCCTGACCCTGGCCGAGGCCCTGAGCCGGGCCGGGGTGCCGGCGGTGACCGGCCTCGATACCCGGGCCCTGGCCAAGGCTCTTCTGGCCGGCGGCTCCCGCCTGTCGGTGGCTGTCGGCGGCGGTGAACTTTTGGACGCGCCGGAACCGGGCGGCGCTTCGGCCGCTTCGCCCTCCTGGCGGGGCGTCCCCGCCGCGATTCCGCCGGCCCGGAAGGGGAGCGGCCGGCGCACCGACCTGAAAAAGATTCTGATCGTCGGCTCCGGCCCCATCGTCATCGGCCAGGCCTGCGAGTTCGACTATTCCGGGGTCCAGGCTACCAAGACCCTGAAGGCCCAGGGGTATGAGGTCATTCTCATCAACTCCAACCCGGCCACCATCATGACCGACCCCGAACTGGCCGACCAGACCTACGTCGAACCCCTGAAGCCGGAATACGTGGAGGCGGTCATCGCCCGGGAGCGGCCCCAGGCCTTGCTCGCCACCATGGGCGGGCAGACGGCCCTGAACATGGCCATGGTGCTGGCTGAAAACGGGGTGCTGGAAAAATACGGGGTGGAGCTCATCGGCGCCGACTATGAAACCATCAAGCGGGCCGAAAACCGCGACAGTTTCCGCGAGGCCGTGACCCGGGCCGGGTTGCGCGTCCCCCGCAGCGGGGTGGTCAACAGCCCCGAAGAGGCCCGCCGGCTGGCCGTCGAGATCGGTTTTCCCATCATCGTCCGCCCCAGCTTCACCCTGGGCGGGGCCGGCGGCGGGGTGGCCTGGAACCAGGAGGACCTGGCGGTCATCGTCGAGCAGGGCCTGGGCCTCAGCCTCAACCACGAGGTGCTGCTGGAGGAATCGGTCATCGGCTGGAAGGAACTGGAGCTGGAAGTGCTCTGCGACCAGAAGGGCGAGATGGTGACGGTCTGCACCATCGAAAACCTGGACCCCATGGGCGTCCATACCGGCGACTCCATCACCGTGGCCCCGGCCCAGACGTTGACCGGCCCCCAGATCGACCGCCTGATCGAAGAATCCCGCCAGGCCGCCCGGGCCTTGGGCATCCGCAACAGCGGCTGCAACCTCCAGTTCGCCGTGCACCCCGACAGCGGGGAAATGCTCATCATCGAAGTCAACCCCCGGGTTTCCCGCTCTTCGGCCCTGGCTTCCAAGGCCACCGGGGTGCCCATCGCCAAGATATCCTCCCTTTTGGCCGTGGGGTTCACCCTCGACGAGATCCCCCTGGAGATGACCGGCGAGCCCCTGGGCTCCGTGCCCCTGGCCATCGATTACGTGGCCGCCAAAATCCCTCGCTGGAATTTTGAAAAGTTCCCCGGCACGGCCGACGAACTGACCACCTCCATGCGCTCGGTGGGCGAGGTCATGAGCCTGGGCCGCACTTTCCTGGAAGCTCTGCAGAAGGGGTTCCGTTCCCTGGAGACTCCCGTCCGGGCCCTGTTGGGCGACCCCAAGAACCCGGCCCTGGTCAGCCCCCTGGACCGGGAGGCCCTGGAACGGAAGCTCCGCATCCCCAATTCCCAGCGCCTGTATTACCTGACCCAGGCCATGCGCCAGGGCTGGAGCGTCGAGGAGATTTTCCGGCTGACCCGCATCACCCCCTGGTTCCTCAGGCAGATCGAGCAACTGGTGCAGTTGGAGGAGGAACTGAAGAGCTATGACTGGGCCCGCCTGACCGGAGGCGACCCGGGTCGCGACCCGGGTCGCGACCTAGGTCGCGACCGGGCGGCGCAGGCCCCGGACCTGCGCCGCTTCAAGGCTTTCGGCTTTTCCGACGCCCAGTTGGCCTATTACGCCGGCGCCGACGAGGATGCGATCCGCCGGGCCCGCCAGGCCCTGGGGGTGCGGCCGGTCTTCAAGGCCGTGGATGCCTGCGCCGGGCGTCTGCCGGCCCACAGCCCCTATTACTATTCCACCTACCACAGCCTGGAGGAGGAAGCCCGGCCCGGGGAGCGCGACAAGGTGATCATCCTGGGCAGCGGGCCCAACCGCATCGGCCAGGGGCTGGAGTTCGACTACTGCTGCGTCCACGCGGCTTACGCCTTAAAGGAGATGGGCGTGGAAGCGGTCATGATCAACTCCAACCCCGAGACCGTCTCCACCGACTACGACACCTCCGACCGCCTCTATTTCGAGCCCTTGACCTTCGAGGACGTCATGGCCGTCATTGAGGCGGAGAAGCCGCGGGGCGTGGTCATCCAGTTCGGGGGGCAGACCCCGCTGAATCTGGCCCAGCGGCTGGCCGAGGCCGGGGTGCCCATCCTGGGCACCAGCCCGGAAGCCATCGACCGGGCCGAGGACCGGGAGCGCTTCACCGAACTGATCCGCGAACTGGGCCTTTCCCAGCCGGAACACGGCAACGCCCACACCCTGGCCGAAGCCAAAGAGATCGCCGCCCGCCTGGGCTACCCGGTCCTGGTGCGGCCCAGCTACGTTCTGGGCGGCCGCAACATGCGCATCATCCACTCCGAGGCCGGGCTGGTCGAATACGCCCGGGCGGCCGACAGCTTTTCCGAAAAGCACCCCCTTTTGATCGACAAGTTCCTGAACGAGGCCCTGGAACTGGACGTGGACGCCATTTCCGACGGCTGGGACACGGTCATCGGCGGCATCATCGAACAGATCGAAGAAGGCGGCATCCACTCCGGCGACTCGGCCGGGCTCATGCCGCCCCATTCCCTGGGCCCCCACCAGCTCGACGAGATCCGCCGGGCCACCCGGGCCCTGGCCCGCGGTCTCCAGGTGGTGGGGCTGATGAACATCCAGTTCGCGGTGCGGGGCCGCACAGTTTACGTGCTGGAGGTCAACCCCCGGGCTTCGCGCACCGCGCCCTTCGTCAGCAAGGCCACAGGCCTGCCGCTGCCCCGCCTGGCCACCCGGGTGTTGATGAACGGCCGCCTGTCGGACCTGGGGATCATGGAAGTGGACCGGCCCTATGTGGCCGTCAAGGAGGCCGTCTTTTCCTTTGACCGCTTTCCCGGCGTGGATCCCATCCTGGGGCCGGAAATGCGTTCCACCGGCGAGGTCATGGGCCTGGATTCCTCTTACGGCCCGGCCGTGGGCAAGGCCCTCGGCGCGGCCGGCACCAGCCTGCCCCTGTCCGGCCGGGTCTTTCTCAGCGTCCGCGACGATGACAAATCCCAGGCCGCCCGGGTGGCCCGCCGCCTGACCGATCTGGGTTTCGAGCTTCTGGCCACCCCCGGCACGGCCGCCTTCCTGCTCTCGGGGGGCCTGACGGTGAAGATGGTCCACAAGGTTTCCGACGGCCACCCCAATGCCCTGGACCATCTCAAGAACCGGCATCTCGACCTGGTCATCAACACCACTCTGGGTCACCAGACCGTCCTGGACGGGGAGAGCATCCGCCGCACGGCCATTCTCTGCAAGGTGCCCATGATCACCACCATGGCCGGGGCCGAAGCCGCGGCCGAGGCCATTTCGGGGCTCAAGGGCGGCGGCATCCGCGTGCGCAGCCTCCAGGCCTACT
>JAVBLB010000152.1:0-13164 GCA_031553735.1 Candidatus Adiutrix sp. | reverse complement strand
CCCGAAAGGCAATACCGTTGTGTCAGATAGCTGGTCGTAGCGCCGCCGGAACTCGCCTGTACGACTCAAACACCCGGCGGCGCGGTGACGGCTTGAGCTGATATCGCCAAATTCTTCCCGTCGATATCTTTGGCCGTCGCGGCCTGGCTAAAAATGTCGCCGCATCGCCACCTGTTTGAGCCGTTCAGGCGAGTTGTGGCGATGCTTACGGGTCATCGCGGCTTCACTGACGATTCCAAAGGGGTCCAGGGGGCGACAGCCCCCGGCGTGGGTGGGTCCAGGGCAGGGCCCGCGCAGGGCCCTCCCCTGGCGGGGTCCGAGGCAGCGCCCCGGCGAACGCCGAGACCGCCGCGATTCATTCCTCCGCTTTTCAAATACAATGCCTTGAACAAAAAACCCCGCCATGGCTTGATGACGGGGCCGCTCGACGACGAAGTGCGCGAAGCGGCAATCGGCTCTTCAAAAAAACGTTTTCCGTTGACCGCCACTCCCAAATTATTGTATATATAAGCATAGTATTATAGGCAAAGTAAATGCACATATTTATTTATGTTAACTATAGGTTTCGGCCATACAGGCGCTCTGGGGAGTGATTCTACATTGACGCACCTGTCTTTTCTCAGCGGTCTTCCTGAAATCTCCGTAAAATTTATGAATACGACAGCCCAGCCGAATCAAAATGAATAGAAAGGACATTTGATAATGAAAATTAAAACATTGTTAGGGCTGATTGTGGCCTCGATTTTTATTTGCGGAACCGGATGCTCGGAATCAGACCCTTGGGCCGGCCGACCCAAAGATTGTGAAGCAACCGTTGTCACCGCGAAGACGCGAGGGCCGAAAGCGGTGCCTTGCAGCGGTCCCCTTGACGGCGGCACTATCGTCAATGAATCCCGCTCGGCTCATGAAGCGCGGTTTGGCGGGCCATACCTGAAAATGGCTGAAAAAGACCAACCCAACCAGGTCTTCTATAATGGCGGCAGTATAATGATTTGGTATGAAACCGCTGAGCCCACAGTGGCGTTTCGTATGGAAATATATCCTGAAAACCTGGATTTCAATCCACAAGCGGTTTTGGATTTTCTCTCCATAACCGACATGTCTGTCCAGGCGCAGCCAGGAGGGAGTCCGGTCTATGAATATGTCTGGCAAGGTGATCCCAAATATGCGACTGTAACAGCAGACAGTTGGGTAGACAAAAAGCCTGACAAAGTATATCGAATCAGCCTTTATGGTCCAAATCGCCGGCAATAATGCCGAACTGTGTGAGGGGCGGTTTATGAAAACGAAATAAACCGCCCTTCATTTGGGAGTATACGGACGCATATTGGGCGGCCATCGGGGGCGGTCGGTCAGGACCGCCCCCCTCACCTTTCAGTACTGCTCCAGCACCCGGCGGATCAGATCGGCGCTTTTCACGCTCTGGTCGCGGATCATGTCGTCGGTGAGGTTGGGGGAACCAAGGCCGTTGGCGTAGTTGTCCACCGAACAGAGGGCCGCGTATTCCAGGTTCATCTCCTGGGCCAGGCTGGCCTCGTGGGCCAGGCCCATGCCCACCAGGTCGGCGAAATGGCTCATGACCTTGATCTCGGCCTTGGTTTCCAGGCGGGGGCCGATGGTCTGCCAGTAAATGCCGCCGTTTTCGAAACGCACCTGGGCCTTCCAGGCCGCGTCGATCAGCTTCTGGCGGACCCGGCGGGAAAAGGAGGGCGTCAGGTGCAGGCGCCGGCCGCTGAGGGTGGTGGTGGCGGTCGAAGTGAAGTTGATCCAGTCGTCGGGGACGACCAGGGTGCCCGGGGCCAGGGAGGGCCGGAGGCTGCCGGTGGAGTGGACCCCGACCACCTCGGTGAGCCCCAGGGCGCTGAAGGCGGCCAGATGGGCGATGGTGTTGTATTCATGCGGCAGGCGATAGGTGTCGCCGTCGAAACCGCTGCGGCAGACCACGGCCCACTTGTCGATCGTTTTCACGGTCACCCGGCCGTAGATGGTGATGATTTCCTCAGCCGGGGCGCTCAAAACGCTTTCGTCCACCTGGCAGGCGTCACGGACGATCAATCCCAATTTCGGCGTCATTCTTCCTCTCCCACAGCGGCCGCCTCGTCGGACCGGGTCAGGATGTCGCAGCCGTCGGGGGTCACGGCCACGGTGTGTTCGAACTGGGCGGAAAGCTTCCCGTCGGTGGTGACCGCCGTCCACTTGTCCTTCAGAATCCGGATGTTCCAGACCCCCTCGTTGATCATGGGTTCGATGGTGAAGACCATCCCGGTCTTGAGCCTCAGGCCCGTGCCCCGGCGGCCGAAGTGCGGCACGCTGGGCTCTTCGTGAAATTCCCGCCCCACCCCGTGGCCGACGAAATCGCGCACCACGGAAAAGCCCAAGGGTTCCACGTGCCCCTGGATGACCGCCCCGATATCGCCCAGGCGGGCCCCGCTCCGGACCTCGGCGATGCCCAGGTACATGGCCTCTTCCGTGGCCCGGGCCAGGCGGCGGGCCACGGGCGGAACCTCGCCCACGCAGAAAGTGCGGGCGGTGTCGCCGTAATAGCCCTCAAGGATGGTGGTGACGTCGATCTTGACCAGATCGCCCTCCTTCACCACCCGGGGGCCGGGGATGCCGTGGACCACCACTTCATTGATGGAAATGCAGCTGGAAGCCGGGTAACCCCGATAGCCCAGGGTGGCCGGGACGGCCCCGTGATCGCGGATGAAATCGTGGATCAGGTGGTCGAGATGCCCGGTGGTCACGCCGGGTTGGAGATGCTCGGCCGCGAAGTCCAGAGTCCGGGCGGCCAGCCGCCCGCTGCGGCGGATAAGCTCTATTTCTTCCCCGCTTTTCAGAAGTATCATGATTGCGCCTTGTTCCGTCGCCCCCGGCCCCGGGCCGACCGGAACGTGTCGGAAACCGCCGCCCGGAGACGGCGCCCGTGGAGCTGACTGACGATGGTATGTAATGTCTCTTTTTAGCGGATTTCCGCTTTTTTTTCAAGCCTTCAGCCCGACCGCGGCAATTTTTGCCATAAATTTCGTGGCATCCGCCGGGGACAGCCCAGGGGAAAAATTTCTTCGTTCGCTCGTTTTTTTCGACAACGGCTCCGCTGAGGCTTCGACACGTGTCGAAAAAAACGGCTCTCTCCGAAATATTTCCCCTCGACCGCCCCCTGATATCCATGTTTCGATTGACCAAGAAGCCACAGTGAAAATTGCCGGCCCGGACCGGTGATTCTCATTAAAGTGCGGCCGCCGTCGCAAACCCGTTCAGGGAACAGAGTCCCTTGAGCCACTCCGAAACCGGCCGTCCCCGGCCGGTTTCGGTATCTTTCAAGCCTATCAGCTTGAATCTCAGTTCATCGCAAGGTATTGCGATTTGGGGTCCAGGGGACCTCTGTCCCCTGGCGGGGTCCGGGGCGGAGCCCCGCTCTTCAATGCGAATCGGCGGCCTCCGGCGGGTGGAAATCCAGAAGGCGCCAGGTGGGGCTGAGTTGGCCGCGGTATTCGGAGATTTCCAGGGTCAGGGCCAGGTCCATTTCGCGGTTGATCTCGCACAGGCGGGAGGCCAGGCCGAAGCCCACCACGGTGCGCCGGTTCAACCCCTCCCCCAGCACCAGCTTCACGTGCTGGTCGCCGTTGGATTCGGTGGGCCGGGCGTCGGCCACCTGGGCTCGCCGGGCCACCACCACCGGGGCCGGGTGGGCCTGGCCATAGGGTTCCAGAACCGAGAGCGGCTGGGCCAGGGGCTCGAGGTCGCCCAGGCTCAGGGTCAGATCCACCAGGAGTTCGCTTTCGCCTTCGAAATCGGGCTGTTCCTGGGCCAGGGCCTCCAGGGAGGCGCTGAATTCCTCCAGGTGATGGGCCGGCAAAGTCAGGCCGGCGGCCTGGGCGTGGCCGCCGAAGGAAATGAAAAGGTGGCGCAGTTCATCGAGGGCCCGGTACAGGTTGAAATTGCCGGCCGAACGGCCGCTGCCCACGGCCAGGCCGTTCTCGAGGCTGAAGAGCACGGTGGGTTTGCCGGTGTTCTCGGCCAGGCGGGAAGCGGCCAGGCCCAGAAGCCCCCGGGGCCAGCCCTCCCCGCCCAGAACCACGGTGCGGCGGTCGGGGGAGATTTCCTCCTCCAACCGCTCCAGGGCCTCGGCGCACAGTCGACTCTGGCCCTGGTGGCGGGCCCGGTTCAGTTCTTCCAGACGGGCGGCCAGCTTGAGGGCCGGGGCCGTTTCGTCGGCCAGGAGCAGTTCCAGGGCCGGCTCGGCGCTGCCCAGGCGGCCGGCGGCGTTCAGGCGCGGAGCCAGGCGGAAGCCCACATCCCGGGTCCCTACCCAAGCGCCGTCCACCCGGGCGATTTTTTTCAGGGCGCACAGGCCGGGCTGCCGGGAGGCGGCCAGAGCCTTGAGGCCGTGCCGGACCAGGATGCGGTTGGGGCCGGTAAGGGGCGCCAGGTCGGCGATGGTGCCGATGGCCACCAGCGGCAGATATTCCATCAGGGCCGGACCGGCCCCCTCGGCGAGAAGCCCGGCGGTTTGGTAGTGCCGCTTGAGGGCCGACAGCAGCAAAAAAGCCACCCCCACCCCGGCCGGCGGCGATTCACGCCAGACCGGGTCGCGGTGGGGGTCGATGACGGCCACGGCCGGGGGCAATTGCGGCGGCAGGTGGTGGTGATCGGTGACGATGACTTCGACCCCGGCCCGGCCGGCCACGGCCACGGCTTCGTAGTCGGAGATGCCGTTATCCACGGTGACGATGAGTTCGGCCCCCCGCCGGATGAGATCCTCCACCGCCGCGACCGACAGGCCGTAGCCCTCGGTGAGGCGGTTGGGCACCCGTGTCAGGACCCGATGGCCCAGTTCCCGGAAGCCCCGGCTCAAAAGGGCGGTGGCGGTCAGGCCGTCGGCGTCGTAATCCCCGCAGACCGCGACCATCTGGTCGCGAAGGCGGGCCTCCTGGAGCCGCTCGAGGGCCTGGTCCATGCCGGTGAGAGTCCGGGGGGCGGGCAGATCCCGCAGGTCGGCGCGGATGAAGGCCCGGACCTGGTCGGCCCCGACAAAATTCCGGGCGACCAGAAACTCCCCCACCTTCAGCGGCTGGCCCAGTTCATCGGCCAACAGCCGGGCCCGGCCAGGCTCTATGTGGCGAAACCGCCAGATCATCGTACTCCGCCATCCATATCTGAGGCTTTCAAAAACACCCGGGAGCCGCCCCCGCCGCGTCACGGTCAAACCCCGGCCCCATACTATACTATTTTCCGCAGAACATCCACCAGGGCCTGATTTTCATCCGGGAGGCCGGCGTTGACCCGCAGGTGGCCGGGCAGCCCGAAGGAGGTCAGGGAGCGGGTGATGACCCCCAGGCGCAGGGCGGCCTGGAAGACCTCGTCGGCCGAACGCCCGTTGAGCCCGACCATGATGAAATTGGCTTCGGTGGGCCGGGGATCCAGGCCCAGGGCGGCGAATTCGGTCTGGAAATATTCCAGGGCCGCCCAGGTCATGGCCAGGGTTTTCCGGAGAAAGGCCTCGTCCTCCAGGGCCGCGGCCGCGCCGACCTGGGCCAGGCTGTTCACGTTGAACGGCGGGCGGACCCGGTTGACCATCCGGGCCAGTTCGGGATCCATCAGGGCATAGGCGGCCCGCAGGCCGGCCAGGCCGTAAGCCTTGGAAAAGGTTCGCATGACCACCAGGCGGCCGGGGGAATGGAGCGCCTCCCGCCAGTCGGGCCGCTCTGGCCGGGCGAAATCCACATAGGCTTCGTCCACCACCAGAACGGCGGAGGGCGGCAGGGCCCGGTGAAAGGCGGTCAACTCCGCCGCCGTGAGCCAGGCCCCGGTGGGGTTCAGGGGGTTGTCCAGAAACACCAGCCGGGTGCGTTCATCCACCAGCTTCAGGATGGCCGGCAGGTCGTGGCCGTATTCGGCGGTCAGGGGCGCCTCCACCACCTCGGCCCCGGCGGCCTGGGCGTTTTTGGCATAAAGCGTGAAGCTGGGCTTGGACATGACCGCCCGGACGCCGGGACCCAAGAGGGCATGGGCCAGCACCAGGATGAATTCCGAAGAGCCGTTGCCGGTGACCAGGGTCTCCGGGTCATAGCCGAATTTGGCGGTCAGGGCTTTTTTCAGGGCCCGGCAGTCGGCGTCGCCGTAGCGGTGCGCCTGGCCGAGGGCGGCGGCCATGGCCGCCAGGGCTTTGGGAGAAGGCCCGAGGCTGTTTTCGTTGGAGGCCAGCTTGATGATGCCGCTCAAACCCAGCTCGGCTTCGACCTCTTCGATGAGCCGCCCCGGGACATAGGGGGCCAGGTTTTGGATATGTTCGGGAATGATGGATGGTTTTGTCATGTAACACTTCACATCTTAAAATATATACCCTGACAATAGCTGCGATCTGAGAGATTAATCGCGCGGGGTTTCAGTGGACGCACGGCGGGCCCGGCCGGTGAAACTTCTTGGATATTATTAACCCGGCAGCTGACGAAGTCGATTCTCGGACGGCCAAGTCCAGCGATTTCGGGCTTTGGCGAAATCGCGAGTGTGACTTATTTAGTTGCCGGAGTAATACCCCAAGAGTTCTCAGACCGACGGTTGTGACCACCGACAAAGGAGAGCCCAGCAACAAATCCGCAATAAAACGAGGCCGGCGCAGCCGGCCTGAAAAATCCCCAACGGGTCGATGGTCCCGGCTACCCAAATGTTGAAGCCACCGCCGCCCAGCTAATCGCCCTACCGGCGATAACCAGAGATTGCCCGGTAGGGCAATGATGCGAGTGCGGGGAGGATGCGCCGGCAGGCGCATCCGGTGGGTCCAGGGCTCAGCCCTGGAGTTTTTGGGTGAGGAATTCCAATTTGCCCTGGAGCTTGGGATCTTTTTTGAGCTGAATCTCCATTTTGTTGATGGCGTAGAGGGTGCTGGAATGGGTTCGCCCAAAAACCTGACCGATCTCGGTGAGGGTGCGGCCGGTGAGCTGACGGGCCAGATACATGCCCAGGGCCCGGGCTTCGTTGACCCGGCCGCTCCGGTCCTTGGAAGTGATCTGGTCGGCTTCCACATGAAAGTGCCGGCAGACCAGGCTGCGGATGGTCAGGAGATTCAGTCCGCCCTCCATCTGGTCGTCGAAAAGATAGGCCAAAGTCTCGCGGGCCATGTCCAGGTCCACCTGTCGGTCCAGAAGCTGACTCTTGGCCTTCAGGCTGATCAGGCAGCTTTCCAACTGGCGCACGTCGGTGGTCACCCTCTCGGCCACATATTCCAGAACCGGGCGGCTGACCTTCAGGCCGATGGCCCGGGTCTTTTTGACCAGGATGTTCAGCCGGGTTTCGTATTCCGGCGGGCCGATGGGCGAAACCAGGGCCGTGGACAGGCGGGAACGCAGGGAGCGGCCCAGCCGGGGAATCCCTTTGGGCTCCTGGGGCGAGGTGAAGACCACCTTTTTGCCGCGCTCCATCAGGCAGTCGAGGGTGAAGCAAAGTTCGGACTGGATTTTCTCCTTGCCGGCCAGAAACTGCACTTCCTCCAGCACCAGAACGTCGCACTGCTGGCGGTATTTGGCCTTGAAATCATCCATGGTGCCGTGCCGCAGGGCCTGGGTCATCTCGTTGGTGAAATCTTCGGCCGTGAGATAATAAACCTGACGGCGGGGCTGATTCTGGAGGAAAGCCCGGCCCAGGGCCATGGAGAGATGGCTTTTGCCCAAGCCGTGGTCGGAGGTCAGAAACAGGGCGTCGGCCCCCAGCGAGGCGCCGTCGGCCATGGCCTTGGCTGCGGAAAAGGCATAGAGGTTGGAGTCGCCCACCACGAAATTGTCGAACGTGAAGCGCTCGGCCGGGCGCAGGGGTTGGGCGCCCTGAAGCTGGGCCAGGACCGGCGGCGGGACGACCAGGCCGCTTTCAGGGCGGCTGAAGGTCCGGTCGGGCTGAATCTCCGGACGGATCCCGGGCTGGTCGAGCTCGGTGACGAATTCCAGGCTGGCGGCGGGTTCGAAGCCGGCCGAGGCCAGGGCCTCCAGGAGGTCGCCGAGAAAGTGATTCTTGACCCAGTTGAGGAAGAAAGGATTGGGGCCGGCCAGCACCAGGCGTCCGGCTTCGGCCGTCCCCAGCTTGAGGGGCTCGATCCAGGTTTTATAGTTGCCCGGCGACAATCGGTCGGCCAGAACACGCCTGGCCGCGGTCCAGCGCCGGTCCTGATCCCCGGTCTGTACCTGAAAGTCCGGCTGGGCCGGGCTGATCTGAGCGAGAGAATCTTCCATAACCTTCCATAGTCGGCCGTTCCGGAAGGAACGCGTCACCGGCCCAAGTCGAATAAAAATCCTCCTCGGCCGACAGGCCGAGACGCTGATAAATCACTGCTTTGAAATGCCGATCGAAGTGCGCGGCGCCCCAGTCGAAAGGACGGCGCGCCGCCCGGGATCACCCGTTTGGGCGTTTTGGCGGCGCATCGCCCCCCGGGGGGAGGCAACCCGGGCCGACGAAAGCGGCCCGGACTTTTTGAGGTCCCGGCGCCCGATGACCCCAAGGGGTGGTGGACAAATTTTCCGACTTCCCCCAGCCATGGGGGAGGCGAAGAAAAAGTGCGCCGTCTGGTAGCTGTGACTTTAGCCAATCCGACCCCAAAAGACAACAAGTAATTGCTCCGGCCGAGAGCCTGGGGGGCACAGACGACTTCACAAGGTGGGAATCTTACTATTAATGAATTGATATTGCAATGTATTTGTTACAAGGAGGCTGGCCAGCCCCGCAATTCCCGTTGGCCGCCGAAAGATGGAAAAAGGCCTGAATCGAGGGGAGTCCGCCCGTTATGACCACAATTGTGAATTGTTGAATACACATTTTGGAAGTCCTTTTTTCTTCTGTATTCGCTGTTAATCTCCTTTTTTTACAATCTCAAGCCTCGCCAATTATAATTAATATTAACAACCCATAAGAGGCAAAAAATACGCCCATTTAGCCCGGCCGCCCCACAGCCGAAACATTCGCCGCCCGACCGGCTCGCTGGCCCCAGTGTTCCCCCGAAAAAGAAAATCATAACGTAACATGATGATTTTTAAAACATTATTTAAAATACTTCTTTCCCCCCAATTTACGCCCACTTACAGGGAAACGACCTTGGTGGTCACTTTTCGGGCGAAGTGGCGGTCATGTTCGACCATCAACAAGGTGGGCTGATGTTCCAAGATGAGTTCCTCGATCTGTATCCTGGAGAGTATGTCAATAAAATTCAATGGTTCATCCCAGATATGCAGGTGCGCCGGACGGGCCAGGCTGGCCGCCAGCAGCACTTTTTTCTTCTGGCCGTCGCTGAAGCCGCGCAAATCACCTTCGAACTGCCGCTTCTCAAAACCCAGTTTGTGTAAAATCGCCTTAAAACGGCTCTCATCGAGGGTATTTTGGCCAATATAGCCCCGAAGATCCATATCAGGCTCGAAATCCGCCTCCTGGGGCACATAGGCCACCTCGAGGTTCGCGGCCGGACGAAAGAGGCCCGCCTCGACCCGGACGCCGCCCTCCCCGGCCACCAGCTTCAGAAGGGTCGACTTGCCGCTGCCGTTGGGGCCTTCCACCAGCAGCCGGTCCCCCTGGTCGAGAGTCAGGTCCAGGTTCCGCACCACCGGATCGCCGCCGTAACCGGCCGAAAGGCCGTTCATGGTCAACAGCCGCCCGGCCGGGTGGCGGGCGGTGGTGATGCTCAGCCTCTCCCTGGTTTCACAATTGCGCCCGAGCTCTTTCTTTTCGGCCAGGGCCGTTTGGCGGCGCCGATCCACGGCCTGGGACCGCTTCATCAGCCGGGCCGCCTGATGGCCGATGAAACCCCGGTCGACCGGGCCGGCCCCGTATTTGCCCTTTTCCACCCGATCGGACCAATCCGCGCTCCGGCGGGCGGCCGCGGCCAATTTTTTGATCTCGCCGGCCAGATTCTCGGCCCGGGTCTGTTCTTGCCGGTCCCGATAATCCCGATTTTGACGCCAGGAGCTGAAATTGCCTTTCTGCAGCTCGATGTCGGCCCGGTTGAGGGACAGGACATGGTCCACGCACTGATCCAAAAGGTCCCGGTCGTGGGAAACCAGAATGAAGCTCCGCTGACGGCGGAGATATTCCCCCAGCATGGCCCGCCCGGCGGCGTCGAGGTGGGTGGTGGGCTCGTCGATCAGCCGGAACCGCCCCTCCCGAAGGAACATGATCGCCAGCAGCACTTTGGTCCGCTCGCCGCCGCTGAGGGTGGCCAGGGGGCGTTCCAGAACTCCGGGATCGACCGCCAAAAGCGACAGCTCCCGCTCCAGCCGCCAGGGTTCGGCCTCCGGGGCCAGAGCGGCCGCCGCCTCCCGAGCGGTGGAAAGGTCGGGGAGAGGAAAGGGAAAATACTCGAACTCCACCGGGCTGGATATCCGGCCCCGGTATTCGTATTCGCCCCTCAAGAGTTTCAGGAAGGTGGTCTTGCCCCGGCCGTTGCGGCCGATGAAGCCCAGCCGCCAATCCGTGTCCAGGGTCAGGGAAACGTGCTCGAAGAGATTGTCGGGCGCCCCGTGGTGGGAGAAGGTGAGATCTTGAATGCTGATTTGAGCCATGGAGAAATCCTTTCCCGGAGCCGGGCCTCCGGTCGCCCCGCCCCGAACGGAAAGCCGCCGGAGAGCAACTCCCCGGCGGCCGGTGCGGATCCCCGACCCGGAAAAGGTCAGGATCAACGGACTGACGGAGAGTCTTTTCGCCCCGCGCCGGCTTTCACATCCCGTGTGGCCCGACGGTCGCGCGGCGCGGCCATCGGGCGGTGATGATGAAGTCGGTTCGGTGGGATGGCGAAAATTACATCCGTTCAGTTCTCCGTTTTTGGATTTCGTACTATTAATAATAACAAAGGCCCGGTTCGTCGTCAAGGGTTCGACCGCGCCGGGAGGGGAATCGCCCGCGAAAATAAATGCGGCGGGGCTTTATTAATGTTATAGTGCGTATACTTCATCGAATATTCAAACCACGGAGGATGAAGACCATCATGCCCGGCGAGCAGCTTCCGAAAAAACGACCCGCCGCCTTGGCCGCCCTGTGCCCGGAGCCCGTGGATCGGGCGGCCCCGGATGAAGCCTCAAACGAAGTCGTTTTTTTTTCCTATGGCGAAACCGAAATCGCCTGGCTGACCGCGCGGGACCCGATCCTCGGCGCGGCCATCGAGGAAATCGGCCCCATCCGTCGCCCGGTCATTCCCGACCTGTTCACGGCCCTGGTGCAGGCCATGGTCGGGCAGCAGATTTCGGCCAAGGCCCTGGCCACGGTCTGGGGCCGCCTGGAGGACCGGTTCGCGCCCCTGGCCCCGGAGCGCCTCGGAGCTGTTTCGGCGGGGGAATTGCAGAGCTGCGGCCTGTCCTGGCGCAAGGTCGAGTATATCCGGGGCATGGTCGCTTCCGTATTGGACGGCCGCCTGGACCTGGCCCGACTGGCCGCTCTGCCGGATGAGGAAGTCCGCGTCCACCTGTGCCAAATCAAGGGCATCGGCGCCTGGACGGCGGAGATGCTCCTGACTTTCTGCCTCCAGCGCCCGGATGTGATGAGCCCGGGCGACCTGGCCATCCTCCGGGGCCTCCGGATGCTCTATGGTCATCGTGAGATCACCCCTCGCCTCTTCGCCCGCTACCGGCGGCGCTACTCGCCCCACGCCACGGTGGCCAGCTTGTATCTGTGGGCCATCGCCGGCGGCGCCTGCCCCCGCCTGACCGACCGCGCCCCTAGATAGGCGCCTTTTCACATGGATATTTCATTGTAGATGGGATCGGCAACCGGCTCTATGCGGCGCATGGCAACTTCCATCCTTCATGAAAAAGAAAATCGAATTCATTTTCGGCCCCTTTGGAATGGGGATATCTTCCGGCCCAATAAAGTTTTCCCTATCTTTGTACAAATAGTCTTGTTTATTCAACCCGGCCGGCATGAAAAACAAGGCCGGGCACGGCCAAGACGGCCGCCGCCATAAAAAACAGCAAACTATCGCGCCGCATCGCAATGATCCTCCGGAGTTCAGGATCATAATCCTGGCCTATACCAAACTGAGAAAACGCATTCAGCATAGCATCTTTTTCTCCCAATCCTAAGGATGCGGGTCCAAAGCGGCTTTCGCCCAAGTTGCGCCGAACCCGGCGGGTTTTCGCAGGGCATCGCAAAAGGGCGGCGGTTCAATTCATAATAATTTTACGAAACAGAGGGCAAGTTCCCCCTCGGGCCTTGCCCTTTGCGGCCAGGTATGGTAATTAAAACAATGAAGACAGAATTCACGTCCCGGCCGCATCGGCGTTTCGCTTCGATGGGGAAGGGTTCTTTTATTAACCCGGCAACTGACGAAGTCGATTCTCGGACGGCCAAGTCCAGCGATTTCGGGCTTTGGCGAAATCGCGAGTGTGACTTATTTAGTTGCCGGAGTAATAACCTGATCACGGGCCGGCGAGGATCAATTTCACGTCCCGGCCGCCGCTGTTCGACCGTTATAGGATAAAGGCGATTGAACTTCGTTCCGGCCGCCGTGGTGTGGCCATAATGAAGCTGCGGCGGCGCAGCGCCCCTCCGGGGCCATGGTGGTGCTTTATGAAAAAATACCTCTTGATCGCGGCGGCGGCCGCCATGGTTTCGGGCTGCGCCACTTTCGACGACTGGTTCGGCGGGCGGCCGAGTACCTCGAACGCGCCCCGGCAGCAGCTCAGCGACGGGCGGGCCTCCTTCGACCAGAAAATCAAAAACGCCTCCGGCCGGCCCCTGACCCGGGTTCAGAAGGACTGGGGCGCTCTGGAACCGGGGGTGAGCCGCGACGGCCTCACGGTCTACACCTGGCGCCAGACCGCCCGGCTGAGCACTCCGGCCGGAGAGGTCACCCAGGCCAAAACCGGCCAGGAAACCGCTTCCTGCCTGGCCATGTTCATCGTCAACGCCAACGGGGTGGTGGTGGACGCCTCATCCGAGGGACAGTGTTTCGATTATCGCCTGATGCCCGCCTGGCGCCCCTATATCACGGAGTCGACCGACGGGCGCACCGGGGCGGTATTCCAAAGGTGATCGCGGGGATTATTTCACGTTTGTTTGTCTGACGGCCTGAGGCCGGATCAAGCGCGGGGGCGGCGGGCGATAAAACCCGCGGGCCCCGTTAATTTTTGCCCCCCCCGAAGTTCGCGCCGGAGGCCCCGACAAAACGGCGGCCCGGGCGGCCCGGAGGGTGACGGCCGT
>JAVBLB010000129.1:0-8436 GCA_031553735.1 Candidatus Adiutrix sp. | reverse complement strand
AACAAGTGGCGCTGCGGCGGCGACCGGTGCGGGATGTGATTGGGACGGCCGCCACGCAGATGGTTGGTTCGGGAAGCTGTTTGTGTCTGATGACACTGCTCGGTTGGCATTAAACTGTTGATGTAGCACTCGATTCGTTTCACCGACCAAGCCGCCGTCCCATCGGTCCTCCCGCGCAGCGCCACTTGTTTGAGCCGAAGGCGAGTTGTGGCGCTGCTGACGAGACATTTCGCCATTGGCACCCAGCCCAAAGGGGGTCCAGGGGGCGAAAGCCCCCGGCGCGGGTGGGTCCAGGGTAGGGCCCGCGCAGGGCCCTACCCTGGCGGGGTCCGGGGCAACGCCCCGGCGAACGCCGAGACCGCCGCGATTCATAATCCCGTCTTTAAGGCGATTGCCCCGGCCCGCCTCATGGCGCGCCGGCCAGGGCTTTTTTCAGGGCTTCGGCGATCAGTTCGAACTGTTCGGTCTGGATGGTGCGGACGTCGAGCAGCAGTTGGTCCTGGGCGGTTCGGACGATGACCGGCGGCTCGCCCCGGCGCAGTTTTTCTTCCAGGGCGGCGGCGGACAGGCGGTCGCTTTTGAGGGTCACCGCCCGGGAAGGCAGGGGCTTTTCCGGGGCCGCCCCACCGCCGGTCTGGCTTTCCGTGCCCGCCACGCCGACTTCGAGCCGCAGCCCGGCCTCGGCGATGACCCGGCCCAGGTGTTCGGCCTTCTCCCGCAACTCCGCCTGAGTGGCGAACAACATGGCCAGGGTGGGGATGGCCCGTTTGGCTTCTTCCGGGTCCAGATAGGGTTTCAGCGTCGCCTCCAGGGCGGCCAGGGTCATCTTGTCCACCCGCAGGGCTCGGGCCAGCGGATGGCTCTTCAGGCGGGCGATGTATTCTTTGCGCCCGACGATCAGCCCGGCCTGGGCCCCGCCCAGCAGCTTGTCGCCGCTGAAGCAGACCAGGTCGGCCCCCTCTTGCAGGGCCTCCTGGACGGTGGGTTCGTCGTGGATGCCCAAGGGGCCCAGGTCCACGAGCGTCCCGCCGCCCTGATCGTAGACCAGGGGCAGGTTGTGGGCCCGGGCCAGGCCGGCCAACTCGGTCAGCGAGGTCTGCTCGGTATAGCCGATGATGCGGAAGTTGCTGGTGTGGACCTTCAGGACGCCGCCGGTTTTTTCAGGGTCGACCGCCCGGGCGTAATCGGCCAGGCGGGTCCGGTTGGTGGTGCCCACCGGCCGCAGGTTGACCCCGCCCTGTTCCATGATGTCCGGCACCCGGAAGGCCCCGCCGATTTCCACCAGTTCCCCCCGGGAGACGATCAGCTCCCGACCATTGAACAGGGCGGTCATGATCAGGAGCACGGCGGCGGCGTTGTTGTTGACCGCCATGGCCGCTTCGGCCCCGGTCAGGCGGGTCAGAAGCGCTTCCAGATGGGTGTGGCGGCTGCCCCGGCGGCCTTCGGCCGCGTCATATTCCAGCGTGGAATAGGAAGAAGCCACGGCGGCCACGTGTTCGGCCACTTGAGCGCTCAGCACCGCCCGGCCCAGGTTGGTGTGCAGCACCACGCCGGTGGCGTTGATCACCGGCCGCAGGTTGAAGGCCAACTCGGCCTCGGCCCGCTCGGCGATTCGCCGGAGCAGGAGCCCCGGTTTCGGCACGGCATCAAGTTCGCCGTTCAGCAATTGTCGGCGCAGGTCCTCCAGCGTCCGCCGGATGGCCTCCAGGAGATGGACGCGGGGCAGGGCCTCGAGTTCCGGCGTTTCGGCGGCCAGCTCCAACAGGACGTCGACTTTGGGGATGCCGCGTAAAAGATTCTGCCTGGAGTCCATGACCTCGCCCCGACCTTTCAGATATCCAGATATTGCACGGGATTGCCGCGCTCGTCGATCACTTTTTCCAGATCGGCCGGGGAGATCCACACCGTGGCCGTGTTGTCGTTGGGGTGCACGCCCAGCCGGCCAAACGATGTGAGATCGCGGTCGATGACCACTTCCACGGCTTTTTCCGCATCGTTGATGATGCCTAAGGGGCTGACCGCGCCTTTCCCCAGCCCCAGGTGCTTTTCCAGCCGCTCTTCCGAGGCGAAGCGCAGGGGCGTGGAGCCGATCAGGGACTGGAGTCCCTTGAGGTCCACCTTTTTATCCTGCCGCATCAGCACCAGGAAGTGGCGCTTGCCCTTGGCGTCGCGCAGAAACAGATTCTTCACGATGCCGCCGAGCTCGCCCAGCCCCAGCTTTTCCATCTCTTCGATGGTGTAGACGGCCGGGTGTTCGCTCACCTGGTATTTGACGCCCATCCGCTCCAGATGGGCATAGACCGCTTCTCTGGCCTGCATGACAATCTCCGTTGAGTCGCCGTCACGGCGAAGAATATGTATATTAGCACAGCTTTTCATTGAATCCAAGGTCGGGGGCCGCCATGAAAAAGCCCCGCATTCCGGAGAATGCGGGGCCGATCACAGAGGTGACGCCGGCTTACAGAACGGACTTGCCGTGCTGATTCCGCATGTCCTCCACGGCCTTGGCTAAGGCCGGGGTGTCCAGCACCATTTCCATCATGCTGATCTGGTTTTCCCATTCGCCGGGATCGGCCTCGGCCCGGATCACGTCTTCGAAGATGTGGTAGACGGGCAGGCCCAGGGCCACTCCGGCCAGGGGGCCGGCGAAGGTCGGGTCGCCGGCGGTGACGGTTTCGGCGTAGATGCCGGCCCCTTCCGCATCGGAAGAGCCGAGCACGACGATGACATTTTCAGCGCCGAATTTTTCGGCCGCGTCTTTAACTCTCTGCTGGTTCGCCAGATCCATGGCGCCCGCGGCAGTTCAGACAAAGCATTCGGTGGCCGAAAACACCAGCTCCGCGCCGGTGTTCTTGAAAACGCTCTCCATGGCCGGGCTGGGGACGCCGTCCCGTTCGCCCAGGAGGAGGAGCTTTTTGCCCTGCAATTTACCCATGAGGATCTCCTTTCCACGTATTATACAGCAAGCCTGGCTGTTATTCAGTTCGGCCCCGCCCGGGGGCGGTGATTGCGTCGAGGTATGAAGCGATTCGACTTTGGTTCCACTCAGCCAGGAACCCGCTTCATAAAGTATACCATACTTCCGGGGCGGCTCCAACCGGGCTCCGGCGGAGTCGATGGCGGAGCCGCTGGTTGGGACCGGCCCGAGGCCGCCGAAAGTTTTCTCCGCTCGCTCGTGAGTTCCGCTCCACAACTCGCCTTCGGCTCAAACAAGTGGAGCGAAACTCACGGCTCTCTACGAAAAATTTCGGCGGCCTCGGGCTTCGCGGTTCGCGATCATCCGGTGAAGAACCGTGAAGCGCCCGCTATACGTTCGATATTGGGCTTGAATCCGCAAAACGCCGCAGGCGTTTCAACCTCTGGTGCGTCGGCCTCCCAAGCCTCGGCTGGGGTACCGGCCTCTCGCGCCCCTCAGCAACCGGCCGTCCCCGGCCGGTTGCGGTATCTTTCAAGCTTATCAGCTTGAATCTCTGCCTATCGCAAAGTATTGCGATTTGGGGTGCAGGGGGCGAGCCCCCTGCCGGGGGGTTGGGGGCGGCGCCCCCAAGGTTGCAATCGCCTCAGGCCAGGAGTTTCTCGGCGGCGGCGCGGATGGAGTCCATGTTCACTTCGTCGCCGGAGAGTTTGGTCTGGCATTCCCCGTTTTTATAGAACAGGAAGGTCGGCAGGCCCATGATTTTCAGGGACATGCAGAACCGGCGGTTTTCAGCCGAGTTGAGCTTGCCGATTTTGATCCGGCCTTCGTATTCGCCGGCCAGTTTTTCGATTTCCGGCATCAGGGCCAGACAGGGCGCGCACTGGGGGCCCCAGAAATCGACGATGGTCGGGATTTCGCTTTTCACCACTTCCGCTTCGAAGTTGTCTTTATCAATGACGAGCATGGATCTCACCTTCCTGCTTTCAAGTATTGCAGCGGGGGCGCCGCGAGGGCGTCCCGTCAAATGTACGAATTGCGTTTGAGGCACTCGCGGGCGGCCTCGAGAACATCCTTGGGCACTTTGATGACCGGCCCGGTGCAGCCCATGGCCGATTCGGCGTAGAGCCCTTCTTTCCACAGGCATTTCACGGCCGCGTCCATATCCAGCACGTCGACGCCGGGGATTTCGGAGCCGGCCGGCCGGGCCGGCGGGGCCTTGATCTCTTCGGCGGCCGCGGCCGGGGCGGGGGCCAGGCTTTCCAGGATCCGGCCCAGGCCGGCCTTTTCAGCGGCGGCCACTTCTTCGGCCACTTTCTCCGGCAGACCGCCGCGCACGGCTTCGGCGGTGAATTTCAGGGCCCCGGCCACCACCGGCGCTCCGGAGGCCCGGGAGATGATGGAGACCACCCGGGACCAGCCCCGGCCCGCCGAAGGACCGTAGCCCCAGCCCTGGGCCTCGTAGGCCCCGCCGGTGCTCCAGGCGGAGAAGAGCTTCATGAGGACGTTGCCGGTCAGGCTGTCGCAGAGGCAGATATCCACGGTCGGGTTGAGGATGTCGTTGCCGCGCAGGATGGCCCCGCCGTCGGCCCGCTGGCTGGCCCCGAAGCGGATGGGGTAGCCGCCGTCGCGGAGGGCGTTCAAGGCCCGCAGCACCTGGCCGGCCCCGGCCACGTTCAGTATGCCCAGCGAAGGCTCCGCCAGACCCTGGCTCCGGGCCACGGCCCGGCCGTAGACGGCGTTCAGCACCATGGCCTGGCTCGACTGGGCGGCCGAGGCGCCGGTGGTGGAGGCCACCAGAAGGGAGCGGCCCCGGGCCGGGGTGACCACCCGGCCGATGGTGGTCACGCCCACCGGGAAGGGATAGTGCAGGGCCACCGCGCCTTGGATGAAGCCCTCGCTCAGAGCCTTTTCCATGGCCGCCGCGATGTCGGCGTCGCAGTCGCCGCACTCCAGCCACTCCAACGCCTCATAGCCCGGGACTTTCGGGCCGATGGCCACCACCTTCAGGCGGGGGTCCTCGGTCTGGGCCAACAGGCCCCCGTCCAGCAGCTCCCGGGCCCCCAGTTCGCTGCCGGAGGCCATCAGGCCCACCACGGTCCGGTCGAAGCCGCCCCGGGCCCGCTCCACCACCCTGGCCAGGGCCTCGCCGATGATTTTCCGTTTATCATCCGTCATGCTCGGGCCCCTTTCTCACTTGGTCAGCGACGCGGCCAGGCTGCCGAGGGCTTCCAGCACCACTTCTTCCACGTCTTTGGCCGTGACGGCTCCGGCCTTCGAAGCCCCGGCCGGCATTTTTTCCATCAGAAAGGAGGCCCCGTCGGCCAGGTTGGTCAGGCGGCCCAGGAACAGGCTGCCCTTGCCGATGATCATGGCCCGCTTCATCCGGCCGTTTTTCATGGCCTCCAGGGCGTGGCCCATGAAGGGGACGCCGGAAGGGATGTGCCCCTGGGTGGGGGCGAAGCCGACGAGCCCGCGTTCCTTGACGAAACCGTCGATGTCGGTGCGCTCCAACTGCTTTTTCATGACCCCCAGGGCGGCGATCATCTTGTAGTTGGCCTCGGGGACGTTGCCGGCGCCCGCCGGCACGGTGACCTCGGGGTTGTGGAGTTCGGGGGCGTATTTATCCACGTCGGTCAGCTTCATCCCCAATTTTTCCAACGGCTCCCAGGCCAGGGCCGTGGTGACGGCCTGGGGCGAGGCCCCGGCGCCCACGGTGTGTTTGCCCAGAGCGTCGAGGCGGATGACCGGATTTTCCCCGTCTTCGGGGGTCAGGAGCACGGCCATGGAGCCCAGGCAGTTTTCCAGGCCCGGGAGGCCCTTTTTGACGTGGTCGCGGGCGTTCATGTACAGCTTGGGCACGGCCCCGCCGGCGACGACGACCACGTTGTCCCGGGCCCCGGCCGCGACCATCGAGGCCGAGGTGATCAGGGCCGCCGTGGGGCCGGCGCAGAAGGCCCGGACGTCGAAGCCGCTGGCGTTCTGGCAGCCGGCGATCTCGGCCACGGCCTTGGCCAGATTGCCGCCGCCGCGTTGGTTCATGTCGCCGATGGCTTCTTCCGAGCATTCGACCACGAAGTCGGTGTCCTCGGGTTTCAGGCCGCCCTGTTTGAACAGGTGCATGAAGGCCAGGACGCTGGTGGCCTTGGAGGCGATGTTTTCCAGCAGCACGTGGGACGAGAGGTTTTCGTCGGTCTCGTGACCCCGGCGGCAGCAGCCCACCACCTGGCCGCCGAAATAGAGAGGCAGGGCGTGGCTGTTCTTGACCTCATCGGCGATTTCCGAAGGGGCGTGGCCTTTTTCCAGGCGGGCCAACTGCGCTTCGGTCCAGAAGGCCCGGGCCTGGAATTTGGCCCGCACGGCTTGGGCGAAATCCTCGGTCAGCCAGATGATGTCGAACACGTCGCAGAAATCCATCAGGCCCAGGAATTCGTCCTCAGGCATGATCTCGCCGAAGCGGCCGTCCCGAACCGGCGCCGGTTCGAGGTTCTCCAGCCAGGGCTTGGGTCTGGCTTCCAGTTCGTCGGTGCTGAGGGCGCCGATGTAGGCCAGGTTGGGGGCGTACCGGCAGGCGTCCTCGTAGCTTTGAACCGCCTTGGGGAGCGCGGCCAGGAACTCGGAATCCGGTTTGGCCAGGCGCTCCATGTAGGGCGTGTTGCCATAGTGGAAAGCCATCTCCGGGGTGTGGGCCAGACAATAGGCGCAGGCTTTTACGGCCGCATTGGTCATATATGAATCTCCCTTTGAGGTTGGCGGCGTCGAGCCCCGAAGAGGCGATGCGCCGCCGCAACCACGTCATGAATGGACTCTGTCGGCCGGGACCGAAGGTCGATCAGTCTCTCCATTTTCTCCGCCGGGCGTCCCGGCCGAGGTCCGGCCGCTTACTTGCGGGCCAGTTCCAGGGCCTGTCCGCCCGAGTCGATGTAGTGATAGGCGCTCATGGCCGCGATGGCCCCGTCGGCGGCGGCGGTGACCACCTGCCTGAGCGGCGTTTCGCGCACGTCGCCGGCGGCGAAGACGCCGGGCACGGAGGTCTGCATCTGCGCGCCGGTGACGATCCAGCCGCCCTCGCGCTGCTCGAGAAACCCGGGCGTGAGGTATTCCACGTGGGGGGCGGTGCCGACGAACATGAAGACCCCGGCCACATCCAGCGTGGTGATCTCGTTGGTCTTGACGTTTTTGACCCGGATCCGCTCCACCAGATCCTCGCCTTCGATGGCCTCGACCACCGAATCCCAGACCGGGACCAGCTTTTCGCAGTTGGCGGCCCGCTCGGCGGCCAGGCGCTCGGCCCGGAATTTGTCGCGGCGGTGGATGATGTAGACCTTCGAGGCGAAGCGCGTCAAATACAGGGCCTCTTCCACGGCGGTGTTTCCGCCGCCGACTACGGCGATGACCTCATCGGTGAAAAAGGCCGCGTCGCAGACCGCGCAGTAGCTGACCCCGGCCCCGATGAATTCCTGCTCGCCCGGGCAGCCCAGTTTCCTGAAGAAGGCGCCGGTGGCGATGATCACGGCCTTGGCTTCGATGTCGCCGGCGGAGGTGACCACGATCTTGCGGCCGCCTTCCACTTTCAGCTCTTTGATGTCGGCGGTCAGAAACTCGGCCTTGAAGTGCTCGGCGTGCTTGCGGAAGGTCTCGGCCAATTCGACCCCGGTGGAATGAATGGTGCCGGGCCAGTTTTCGATTTCGTCGGTGATCCTGATCTGGCCGCCGGGGGCGCCTTTTTCAATGACCAGGGTGTCCAGCCCGGCGCGGCGGGCGTACATGGCGGCCGAGAGACCGGCCGGCCCGGCGCCCAGAATGACTAGTTCTCTTTGCTGCATAAGGATCTCCTCGAAATTTCGTATAGAAATCGCCTGAACCGGAGAAATCCGTTCCAGACGGATATTAAATAAATTTGTTCCAATTCTACCAAAGTTTTCCGCATAAATCGAACTGGAATTACAGTTCGTAACCGCATTCCCGAAAGGTTCGCAAAAGAATCTCCCGGTCGATGCGGGCGGAATCGAGGGCTGGGCCCTCCTGATAATCCGTGGCGCCCAGCTTGGCCACGGCGTGAACGGCCTTTTCCAGGGCCAGGATGCCCTGGGCATCGTATTGATGGTCGTGGCGCCGCAGAAGCAGCGAGCGATACGGCGCCCGGATCAGCGGCACGTTGGGCGGCAGCGGGGTGGAGACCAGTTGGTAGCCGGCCTGAGTCAGTTCCAGAGCCGCCTGGAGCACGGCGGCGAGACCCTTGTCCTCCACCGCCCGGATCGGTATGGCGCCGGGGTGTTCCAGCACCAGGGGATTGTTGGTCAAAAGCAGGAGTTCATCCACCGGCATCACCCCGAGTGTGTAAAGATGGAGGCGTTGAACCTCCGTCGCGGCCTAATCGCTCTACGAGCGATACACTGGTCTGTCGCCCGGCAGGGCGATGATGCGGCCAGTCCCTGACGTGGCTGCGGAGGCCATTGCCCCGTCATTGGGAGCACCGTTTGGAGTTCCGGTTCCCCGGCGCCGGATGAACCGATCGCCGG
>JAVBLB010000017.1:0-13751 GCA_031553735.1 Candidatus Adiutrix sp. | reverse complement strand
GAGGCAGGTTACAGCGGGGTTACAGGCAGGTTATATTTCTGTGAAATCGAACAAAGAAGCGCGGGGCGGGTTGGAGGCGTGGTCGGGTGCGGGGCGGCCGACGGAGCCGGCTCTCCGGAAGCTCAGGGCCATCGAAAAGCTGGGTGAGGATTCGCGGCGGTCTCAGCCGTCGGCCGGGGCGCTGCCCCGGACCCCGCCAGGGGAGGGCCCTGCGCGGGCCCTACCCTGGACCCACCCGCGCCGGGGGCTGGCGCCCCCTGGACCCCCGAAAGGCAATACCGTTAGGTCAGATAGTTGGTCGTAGCGTCGCCACAACTCGCCTGAACGGCTCAAACAAGTGGCGACGCGCAAGTGGCGACGCGGAGAGGGTGTGAGCCTGGACGCCGCTCTCTTTCCATCCGACAGCTTTTGCAGTCGCGGTTTGGTCAAAAAGATCACCGCAGCGCCAGTTGTCTGAGCCGTACAGGCGAGTTCTGGCGCTGCTTACGGGGACTGACTGACCCAACGGTATTGCTTTTCGGGGGTCCAGGGGGCGCCAGCCCCCGGCGCGGGTGGGTCCAGGGTAGGGTGCGCGCAGCACCCTCCCCTGGCGGGGTCCGGGGCAGCGCCCCGGCGGACGCCGAGACCGCCGCGATTCATCACCCCGCTTTGCAAGCGATCGCCCTGAGCGGCCGCTCCGGAATACTTGCCAAGCTCCAGCCGGGCTGCTATACTAGAAAGGATATGACAAAGCAAGCCGCGAGAGGATCATGATCGGTATTTCCAAGCTCTATTGCGGGACGGTGGAGCCGTCCGACGTCCTGCGCTACGGCCGCCACTCCGGGCGGCTGCCCAGCCATCTGCTGCAGTTTTCCGAAGACAAGAAGCCGGTGGTGGTCTGGAACCTGACCCGGGCCTGCAACCTGACCTGCGGCCACTGCTACGCCTCGGCCACCGCCGGGCCGGCCCCGGACGAACTGACCCTGGAGGAAGCCCGGGGCCTGATCGACCAGTTGGTGGAGTTCCAGGTGCCGGTGGTGCTGTTTTCCGGCGGGGAGCCGCTGCTGCACCCGCATCTGTTCGAACTGATCGGGCGGGCGGTCCGGGGCGGAGCGCGGGCGGTTTTGTCCACCAACGGCCTGTTGATCGACCGGCCGGTGGCCGAGCGGCTCAAGGACCTGGGGCTGTCTTACGTCGGGGTGAGCCTCGACGGCCTGGCCGAGGCCCACGACGAATTCCGACGCCTGCCCGGGGCCTTCGACCGCACGGTGCGGGCCATGGCCGTGGCCCGGGAAGCCGGGCTGAAGGTGGGCCTGCGCCTCACCCTCAGCCGCCGCAACGTGGCCGACCTGGACGGCATCTTCGATTTGATGGAGCGCGAGGGCATCCCCCGGGTCTGCTTCTACCACCTGGTGGGCAGCGGCCGGGGCGCGGGCCTGGGCGCCGAGGCCCTGACACGCGAGGAAACCCGGCGGGCGGTGGATCTCATCATCGACCGCACCGAAAGGCGGCATAAGGAAGGCCGGCCCCTGGAAGTGCTCACCGTCGACAACCACGCCGACGGCCCCTATCTGTATCTGAAATTGAAAGCCGAGGGCCGGGCCGAACGGGCCGCCCAGGTGCTGGAACTTTTGCGCCTCAACGGCGGCAACAGTTCCGGGCTGGGCATCGGCGCCGTTTCCTGGAACGGCCTGGTCCACCCCGACCAGTTCTGGCGCCGGGTGACGCTGGGTTCGGTCCGGGAGCGGCCTTTTCCCGAAATCTGGCAGGATCCGGAAAACGCCTTTCTCCAGGCCTTGAAAAACAAGAAGGAGCACGTCACCGGCCGCTGCCGGACCTGTGCGTTTCTCGACGTCTGCGGCGGCAATCTGCGGGCCCGGGCCGAAGCGGCCACCGGCGACCCCTGGGCCCCGGACCCGGCCTGCTACCTCACCGACGAGGAAATCGCGACGATCTGACTCCCGAATGGGGCGATGCGCCCTCGATCAATAATAAGGTGAACCCATGTCCTCCGAAATCCTGATCCGTCCCCGCCGACTCAGAAGCAGCCCCATCTGGCGCAAGATGATGCGGGAAGTCTTCCTGAGGCCTTCCGATTTCATCTACCCGCTCTTCGTCGTGCCCGGCCGGGGGATCCGCAAACCCATCGAGGCCCTGGCCGGACAATGCCACCTTTCACCGGACCAGGCCGCCGAAGTCGCGGCCGAAGTCTTCGCCCTGGGCGTGCCCTCGGTCATCCTCTTCGGCCTCCCGGCCGCCAAGGACCCGGCCGGGGCCTCCGGGGCCGACCCGGAAGGCCCGGTGCAGTTGGCCATCGCGGCCATCAAGCGCGCCGTGCCGGACATGGTGGTGGCCACCGACGTCTGCCTCTGCGAATACACCGACCACGGCCACTGCGGCCTGATCAAAAACGGAACGGTCGACAACGACGCCACCCTGCCCCTTCTGGCCCGCCAGGCCCTGAGCCACGCCCAGGCCGGGGCCGACCTGGTGGCCCCCTCGGACATGATGGACGGCCGGGTGGGGGCCATCCGCTCCCTTTTGGATCACGAGGGCTTCGACCAGATTCCGATCATGGCCTACAGCGTCAAATATTCCGGCGCTTTTTACGGCCCCTTCCGCGAAGCGGCCGGTTCGACCCCCCAGTTCGGCGACCGCCGAACCTATCAGATGGACCCGGCCCGCCGCCGGGAAGCGCTCCTGGAAGTCGACCTGGACATCGCCGAGGGCGCCGACCTGGTCATGGTCAAGCCGGCCGGCCCCTATCTGGACATCATCCGCGACGTCCGCGAGCACTGCCAACTGCCCCTGGCCGCCTATCAGGTCAGCGGCGAATACGCCATGCTCATGGCCGCCGCCAAGGCCGGGCTGCTCGATGAACGGGCGGCCGCCCTGGAATCCCTGATCGGCATCAAACGGGCCGGAGCCGACCTCATCATCACCTACCTGGCCCCCCGGGCGGCCCGCTGGCTGCGGGACGAATGATGCCCGAGCCGCCGCCCATCGCCCCGCCCCGGCTGGTGGCCTGGGAAACCACCCGGGCCTGCAATCTGGCCTGCCGCCACTGCCGGGCCGAGGCCATCCTGACCCCGCCGCCGGATGAGTTGAGCTTCGAGGAAGGGCGGAATCTCCTGGACCAGATCGCCGCCTGGCCGCCCTCCCCCATGGTCATTTTAAGCGGCGGGGAGCCGCTCTTGCGGCCCGACATTCTGGACCTGGCCGCTTACGGGCGCGGTCAGGGCCTGCGGATGCTCCTGTCCACCAACGGTTCCCTGGTCAGCGAGACCATGGCCCGCCGGATGAAAGAGGCCGGGGTGGCCCGGGTCAGCCTCAGCCTCGACGGGCCGGACGCGGCCGGCCACGACGACTTTCGCGGCACGGCCGGCTCCTTCGCCGATATCGAACGGGCCGCGGCCCACCTGTTACAGGCGGGCCTGCCCTTCCAGATCAACTCCACCCTCACCGCCGCCAACCTCCATCAGGCCAAGGATTTGACCGAAGCGGCCGCCCGCCTCGGGGCCGTGGCCCACCACATCTTCCTGTTGGTGCCGGTGGGCCGGGCCGTGGGCCTGGAGACGCCCCTGTCGGCCGAGGAATATGAGGCGGCCCTGAAGGAACTCAAGGCCCGCGAAGCGAGCCTGCCCCTGGAGTTCAAGGCCACCTGCGCCCCCCAGTATCAGCGCCTGGGGCGGCAGATGGGGTCATCCATCCAAGGAGGCCCCCACGGCGGGCATCACGGCGGACGCGGCTGCCTGGCCGGCCAGGGCTTCGTTTTCGTCAGCAGCCTCGGCCAGGTCCGGGGCTGCGGCTACCTGCCCGACCCCGCCGGCGACATCCGTCAGGAGCCTCTTCGGGTCGTCTACGAAACCTCGCCGCTTTTCCAAAGCCTGCGCGACCGTCGCCAATATCACGGCCGCTGCGGCGCCTGCGAATACTGGAACATCTGCGGCGGCTGCCGGGCCCGGGCCCGGGCGGCCGGCGATTATCTCGGGCCGGAACCCCTCTGTCCTCATCAACCCCGCGCGCTCCAGGAGGCGGCCCGGCCGTGAGCAATCCCGAACTCGACCGGTTGGACCGGCTCATTCTCAACGCCATTCAATCCGATTTCCCAATCGCGCCCCGGCCCTATCAGATACTGGCCGAACGACTCAACGAGACCCACCTGCTGGAACTCACCGAAACGGAAGTCTGGTCGCGGGTGGCGGCCCTGAAACAGGGCGGTTTCATCCGTCGCCTCGGGGCCGTCTTCAACGCCGGCCCTTTGGGGTATCGCTCCACCCTGTGCGCGGCCAAAGTGCCCCCCGACCGGCTGGAGCGCTTCAGCGCCCTGGTCAGCCAGGCGCCCCAGGTCACCCACAACTATCTGCGCACCGACGAGGTCAACGCCTGGTTCACCTTCACCGGCGAGCCCTCCGAAAGCGTGGATGACTTTTTGGATCATCTGAAACAGGAGAGCGGCGTCGAGGAAATCCACATCCTGGAATCCGAAAAACTCTTCAAAATCACAGTAACCTTCAACTTCCAGGGCTGAGCCCTGGACCCACCGGATGCTGACGCATCCTCCCCGAACCCGCTTCGCTGGGCGGCCGAGGCTGCAACGTTTGGGTGGCCGAGACCATCGGGGTCGTCCACAGGGGTGGGATGGGCGCTGAAGCGCCCAGCGGATGGCGCGTTTGCCACAGCCTGGATGAAGCCCACCCATTCGCCCTCTTATGCGAAAAAAAAGAAGCCGGCAAAGCCGGCTTCTCAAACATCATAATGGGTCGATGGTCCCGGCCACCCAAACGTTGCGGCCTCGCCGCCCAGCGAAGCGGGTTCGGGGAGGATGCGTCAGCATCCGGTGGGTCCAGGGCTATGCCCTGGTGGATTTTTTGAAGTTGGCGTAGTGTTGGTTGACGACGGTGATGTAGCGGCGGGTTTCGCCGGGCATCTTGCCGCTGCCGTGGCGGTCGAAATTGCCGGGGCCCCAGTTATAGGAGGCCAGGGCCTTGTTGATGTTGCCGCCGTGACGATCGAGCATCTGCTTGAGATAGCGGGCGCCGGCCCAGACGTTTTCCACGGGGTTGAAGGCATCGGTGACGCCGAGATCTTTGGCCGTGCCGGGCAGGAGCTGCATCAGCCCCATGGCGCCGACCTTGGAGACGGCTGTGGGGTTGAAGTTGGATTCGGTTTTGATGACCGCTTTGACCAGGCTGGGATCCATGCCCAGGGCCAGGGAAACCTTGTCCACCAGACGGTCCAGGTCTTCGCGGCTGAAGCTGGAGGTGGAGACGGCTTCGGCCGCGTCTTTCTTCTGGGCTTCCAGGAGTTCGGATTCACTGCGCCGGGGGCTGGTCCGCTCCGTGACCGGGAGATCCAGCGAGCCCATCTTCAGGGGATCCTCGATCCAGAAGCCCGAATCGTCGTCCAGGTCGAGGGCGGCTTCGGCCCGGTCGCGCTTCGGCGGCCGGATCAGGCCGGAGGGCATCTCGACGCCCTTTTTTTCAGCGGCCAGGGCCTCTTCGGCGGTCATCGGGGCCTGGGGCCGGAGAAAGCCATTTTTCTGACGCCAGGAGTTCATTTGATCCGCGTTGAAAGTCCGGCCGGTGTCCACGCCCACCCCCGGGGCCCGCTGGTGACCGCGCAGGTTGCCGAACTGGCCGGAGCTCATCAGGGCCTCGACGTTCATCCGCTCCACCAGGGCCCGGGCGCCGCCTTCCCCGCCCTGGTCCAGGTTCGTCAGGGCGGACAGCATCTCATTCTGCATGCCCATGGCCCGCACCTGAGCCAGGCTGCGGGCGGTTTCCTGGCTGACCGGGCCGCCCATGGCATTCTGGGTGGAAAGTTCGGCCTGGGCCTGGGCGATGGCCACCAAATCCTGAAAACCGGTGGTGGCGCCGCCCTGGCCGAGGGCAGGGATGGGCGAGCCGGCCCCACCGGTCATGAAGCCGGACGACTTCTGGGCGCCATTGAGCCCCAGACCGGCGGCCATCGGGTGGTTTCGCAGGTTGCCCTGTATTTTGGACTCCCGCAGCAACTGGCTGGTGGAGGTGACGTCTCTCATGGTGCCTCTCCCTTTCCTGGGTGGGAAAACGCCGGCCGGGGAGATCTGGGGGCCGCGCTTCACCGTTCTGGCGACGATTTGACGGATCACGGGGATCCGCCTGTGGTCGTCCGCTGGTTTGCCAGGATTTATAGCAATTAAGATGCCAATAAAACCAAATCAATACATCCAATCTCTGGCCGCCCTGTTGGACCGGCCCCTGATCTGGCTTCTGCCCTTTTACCTGGCCGGAGTGACGGGCGGCTGGCGGGCCGGCGGCGGCCCGGCCACAGTTCCCCTGGCGCTCGGCGCGGCTCTGGCCCTGGCCAGCCTGGCTTTAAGCCGCGGGCGCGGCCGGGCCTGTGCGGCGCTGACGGCGGTGCTGCTGGCCTCGGCCGTCTCGGCTCTGGGCTGGGGGCTGACCGTCCGCTCCCTGGCCCAGCCGACGGCCGCCGGGCATCTGATCCACTTCACCGAAGAGGCCGGCCTGACTGAACCCATCATCCTCGGCGGCCTGGTCCGGGAGGGCTCCGGCGGCTCGCCGGACCGCAACTACCGTCTGATTCTTGACGCCCGGGAAATACTCCGGCCCGGGGACGACGGCCCGGCGGCCGTGATCCCGGTTCACGGGCTGGCCCGCCTCAGCCTGGGCGGCCGGCTGGATGTGGAAGTCGGCGATTACGTCCGCCTGCCGGTGACTTTGCGGCGCCTGGCTGGTTTCAAGAACCCCGGCGGGCTGAATTATGAACAATATTGGGGCGCCCAGGGCGTCTGGGTGGGCGGCTTCGTCAAGTCTCCGGCGTTGGTGACCTCCTGGCCGGCGGCCGGAGGGGCCGGCTGGCTGACCCGCTGGCGGGCCCGGGCCTCGAAACTCATCTACGAACAGGTTCCGGAACCGGCGGCCGGCCTTTTGGCCGCCCAACTGGTGGGGCGGCGCGGGGCGGTGAGCGAGGCCAGCGAGGAGACCTACCGGGCCCTGGGGCTGAGCCATATCCTGTCGGTTTCCGGGCTGCATCTGGGGGTCTGGTACGGGGTGTGTTTCTGGCTGATCCGGCTGGTTCTACGCCGGGCGGTCTCCCGGGCCGGGCGTCTGCTGCCCCGGAAAGAGCCCGGGGCGGCACCCCGGGGCGCGGGCATCCGCATCAACACCCTGGCCGCGCTCCTGGCCCTGGGGCCGGCCCTTTTGTATGCCGCCCTGGTGGGCACGGCCTCCCCGGTGGTCCGGTCGGCGGTGATGATCGCGGCCCTGGTCCTGGGGGCCCTGATCCTGCGGCGGAACGATCCCTGGAGCATCCTGGCCGCCGCGGCCTGGGCGCTGCTGCTGATCGAGCCCTATCGCCTGTTCACCGCGTCCTTCCAACTCAGCTTCGCGGCCACTGCGGCCATGCTGGCCGTCTTCACCCGCCGCCCCGGCGAGATCGTCGACCCGCCGGCCGCCGCCCCCGGCCTCTGGAATCGCCCGATCTACGGAGCGCTGATCCTCGACCTGTTCAACCGCCTGATCCGCCGCCCGGCCGCCGGTTCCGAAACGGCCCCGCCCCGGCCGACCCGGACCCGATCCCTTTTCCGCGATTCCCTGGCGGCCGCCCTGGCCGGAACCCTGGGTACCGCGCCCCTGGTGGTCTGGCATTTCGGCCGGGTGCCCCTGGCCGGGATTTCGGCCAACCTGCTGCTGACCCAGTTGCTGTCGTTTTTCGTGCTCATTCCCGGCCTTCTGGCCCTGGCCATGCTGCCGCTTTGCCCGGGCCTGGCCGCTCGGCTCCTGGCCCTGGCCGGCCAGGTCCAGATGGGCCTGATGCCGCTCATGGACCACTTCGCCGAGCGGGCCGGCCGGGGCTGGCCGCTGCCGGTCTCCAGCCCCTGGTTCATGGCCGCCTGGTTCCTGGCCGGCTGGGTCTGGCTGCGGAGCCCCCGGCCCTGGAAGGCCCGGCTGGCCATCAGCCTGGTCATCCTGGCGGCCGGCGGCCTGGCCGGTTTCCTCACCGAGCCGGCCCGGCGGGATATCCTGCGGTTCACGGTGCTGGACGTGGGCCAGGGCTCATCCGTCCATCTGAGCCTGCCCGACGGGAGCCAGATGCTGGTGGACGGCGGTGGCGGCTACAACTTCGACCCCGGCGAGAGCATCATCACGCCCTATTTATTGCGCCAGGGGCTTCGCCGGCTGGATTACAGCGTCCTGACCCACCCCGACCAGGATCATTTGAAGGGCCTGGTCACGGTCAACGAGACCTTCCGGCCCCGGGAGATCTGGAGCGCGCCCTGGCCGCACAATTTGTCCGCCCTCCACCGGCGCTTCCTGGCTGTTTCACCGGACAGCCGGCGGCCGGAACTGGCCGCCCTTTATCCAGGCCGCCGCTTTGGCCCGGCCGAGGTCACCGTGCTCTGGCCGCCCGCCGACCAATCCTGGCCCGACCGGGATCCCGGCGGCGATTGGATCAACGACCACGGCCTGGTGCTGAAAATCACCTGGGGCGGGGCCGCGTTTCTCATTACCGGCGACGTCGGCCCCAAGATCGAAAAACGGCTGGCCGAACTGTATGGCCCGGCGCTTCGGGCCACGGTCCTCATCGCGCCGCACCACGGCGGCCGCCGGGCCCTGACCCCCGAATTCATGGCGGCGGCGCGGCCCCGCTGGGTGGTCTTCAGTGCCGGCCGCCACAATTCCTTCGGCCTGCCCCACCCGGACGCCCTTCAGCGGGCCGCCGAGGCCGGGGCCGAAATCTGGCGGACCGATCAGAGGGGCGCGGCGGTGTTCGAAGCCACGGAAAAAGATGGGCAAGTGGAGGTCAGGCTGAGGACGGACTGGTAATACCATTCGCCTCCCAAATGGCCATATTTCGTGCCCGCACGGTGGGGAGGTCCGGTAAAACTTCTCCGGTCGGCCGCTGCCCAACCACGCCGCCGGCGACGGCCCTGCCTTCCGAAACTTCGCGTCGGCGACGCGGTCGGGGCCCACGCGGCCGCCCTCCGAAGTATTACCGGCCCGCCCCACCTGGCTGATTGGCCGACGAAATATTGACTCGCCGACTAAACTTATTCGGAGTGATTTGGTCAAAGCCCCAAATCACAGGACCTTGGTCGTCCGAGAAGGAATATGTTCAGCCGCCGGAGCTATAAAAGAGTTTTTGATGGAGGATTGGTCAAAAACGGCGGGCGGTGTTCGCGCGGGAACACGGGAAAAAGCGGGGGCTTGAATCAGACTTCGAAAACCTTGAGCCAATAGTTTTCAAAGGCCAGTTCCGGCTTGACGAAGCGGCCGAGGCTGTCTTCCAGCCGAATCAGAGCCGCGTTGAGCCGCTCGATGGACCGGGGCGTCAGGCGGGCCGCCCACCGGATTTGGGCCGTATCCGGCGGGGGGCCTTCCAGTTGGTCCGCCCCCAGGGCCGACAGGCGGATGGTCTCCCGCCACCACAGCCGCAGAAGGTTCAGCACCTCAGGGTAGCGCTCCTCGTCCTCGGCCTGGGCCTTGACCCACCGCCAGGCCGCCGCCAGCCGGGCCGGCGGGGTTTCGGCGCCCAGGATCTGGCTCAGCTCTTCCCACCGGTTCCAGCAGTCCTCCGGGTCCAGGCTCAGGGCCGGGCCCAGGGCCCCGGCCGCCAGGGCGGCCAGCAGCCGGGCCCGGGGGCCGGTCAGGCCGCGCTTTTCGGCCAGGGCCTCACAGACCAACCGGTGCGGCAGAGGCGGCAGCTTCAGGCGCAGACAGCGGGAGAGAATGGTGGGCATGACCTCGGCTTCCGAGGCGCTGGTGAGGAGGAGCACGGAATCCGGCGGCGGCTCTTCCAGGGTCTTGAGCAAGGCGTTGCCGGCATCGGAGCCCAGGCGGTCGGCCTCGCGGACGATGAAGACCTTGACCCGGCCCTCGTAGGGACGGAAGGCCATCTGGGCCCGCAGGGTCTGGATGTCCTCCATCTTGATCTGGCGGCTCCGGCCGCTGGGGCCGAAGGTGGCCAGGTCGGGGTGGATGTCCTTGGCCACTTTGAGGCAGGAGGGGCAGAGGCCGCAGGGAGCGCCGCCCTGGCCCGGCCGGGCGCAGTTCAGGGCCGCGGCCAGGGCCCGGGCCAGGCTGTTCTTGCCGCCGCCCCGGGGGCCGGTGAAGAGCAGCGCGTGGGGCAGCCGCCCGGAGCCGAGCATGGCGCCCAGGGTCCGGGTGACGTCGCCGAGACCGACGAGCCCCCAGCCGCCGGTTGAAGCACCCGGTTCAGTCATGGGAAACACCGCCCCCGCTCATGGTCTTGGCACCCCTCAAAACAGGCGGCCGTCGTCGGGCGCGGCATCGTCCGTTTCGGCGGCCGGCTCCGCCTCGGCGGCGGGATCGTCCTCCGGTCCCGGGGCGACGGGCTTCTCCGGTTCCGGGGGCTCGGCGGGTTCGACCGGGAATTCGGGGGTGCGGCGGAAGTAGCTGTTGAAAAGCCGGTGGTAGCCGCTCCAGCCCTCGGCGTCGGTTTCGTTGTCGAGGAAGGAGCCGATGGCCTCCAGCTTGGCGTCGATGTTGTCGAGGTGGTGGAGGACCAGAGCCTCCAGCAGTTGAGGGCGGACCGGGGCCCCGAATTCGGGCTCGCCGTGGTGGCTGAGCAGAAGGTGCTGGAGCAGTTCCAGCTTTTCGGCCGGGAACCCCGGCAGCGCGTCCGCGGCCCGGCCCACCATCTCGCTGCCCATGACCAGGTGGCCCTTGAGCCGGCCCAGGGTGGTGTAATCCACCCGGGGCGGCGGCGAGAATTCCAGGATTTTGCCCAGGTCGTGCAGCACGGCCCCGGCTGTGAGGAGGCTGGCGTTCAACCGCGGATAGTGGGCCGCCACCCGCGCGGCCAGCCGGCCCACCGACAGGCTGTGCTCCAGAAGGCCATGCAGATAGGCGTGATGGAGGCTCTTGGCCGCCGGCAGGGTGCAGAACTTCTCGGCCACTTCCGGGGCGGCCAGGACGGCGGTCGTCAGGCGGCGGAAATCGGCGTCAGGCAGGCTCTCCACCAGGTCCCACAGTTCAATTTTCATTTCGGCGGCCGACCGGAAGGCGGCCCGGAGATAATCGGGCCAGTGGACCCGCTCCGGCGCCAGCGGCCGGGCCTCGCGGATGATGAACTGGGCCGCCCCGCGATAGCTGTCCACATATCCCCGCACCAGGGCCACCTGCCCTTCGGCCAGCCGACCGGCCAGGGCCTCGGCGTCGTCCCAGACTTTGGCCGCCATGCGCCCGGTGCGGTCGCACAATTCCAGGTTCAGATACACCCCGCCCCGGTTGGTCCGGCCCCGGCTGAGGCCGGAGACCAGGAAGGGAGCCTCGCTCTCCCGCCCGATTTCCAGATCTTTGATGAAAACGTCTTTGCCGGCGTCCATATTCCCCGTCCCAAACCGTCCGGCCGAGACCCGGCCGAAACATCTCTCAGCCCCCAAAGGGGCAAGGCGCCGCCGTGACTTCGGTCATGAACGGGGCTCCGTGGCCGGGACGGAGGTTTTGCCGCCTCCATACCCTGAAATTGCACAATTACCAGAAAGCCGGCCGGCTGTCAAATAAGGGAGGTCTAAAAAGACTTGGCAGACGGGCTGAGGTATGGTAATCATTATATCTGAAAGTGGAGAGTGTTGCCGGAGCTTTCCGGGGCGACTCGGTCTCGGCGGCGCGGAGGCCTCCGGAATCACGTTCGGGACGTTAATGAAAGGACGCCATCATGACTTCCTCCAATCCGGAGCCCCCCAGTCGGGCCGAAGACGTGGACGCGGCCGGGCTTTCCGGGAGCCCGGTCAGGCCGGGCATCTACCTGGAAGAAAAAAAGAGCAGCATCGGCACCGGTGGCACGGCCAAAACCACCAGCTACCGCACCTTCTGGGTGACTGTGACCGTGGGACCGGACGGCGCGGAAATGCTTCTTCTGGACGATGACTTCAAGCCCACGGGCATTCGGGAGACGTTCAGCGCGGAAGTGCTGCTGGGGCCGGGCTGGCATTTCATCGCGGAAGGCGAAAAACGCTACCAGCGTCTGCGCCCGCATCTTGACCGGCTCCTGACCCCGGCCGCGGCCCCGAAGCCGACAGCGGCTCAACCGGCGGCCAAACCCGTCAACAACTGGTGGAGCGGCGGGGAGAGCAACGCGCCGCCCAAAGACCCCTTCGCCCGGGATCCGAAGACCAAAACCGCCCCGGCGCCGGCTAAAAAGGGCGGCTGGTGGGAAAAGTAACCCCATGAAAAAACAGCATAACCATGAATTCGTGGAAACGTATACCGGCCTTTTGGCCCACGGGCTGGACCGGAGCACCGACCTGGCCACGCTCCAGGTGTATCTCCAAAAACTGTCCGACGACGAGCTGATGTCCCAGCTTCTGCCCCGCCTGAGTGACAAGGAAGTGGACCGTTTTTTCGATTTCATCGCCTCCTGCCTGCGGCGCCACTTGAACGAGGAGGAATACCACCGGCTCTTCCTGCGTGATTTTCCGGAAGGGCCGCGCCAGTTTTGAACCGAGGACGGGAGATGGGACGCGTTTGCCCCGGCTGGCGTGATATTTGGGCGCTGATGCCCGTTCTGGCGCTGTGGGCCCTGCTCGGGGGGGCGACCACCGCCCTGGCCGAGCCGACCGCCAAGGCGCTGCCCACGCCCATGGACCGCGGCACGGTCGCTCGGGTGGTGATCGAAGGGTTGGAGGGCCCCGCCGCCCCGGAAGGGGTCTTCGACAAACGGCCGGTCTTCTTTTTCGCCGCCGGAGGCAAATGGTACGGACTCTTCGGGGCCGACATCCTCATCAGCCCCGGCCGCTATCCCCTGGCCCTGACCTGGCCGGGCGGCGGCCAGACCATCGAGATCCGGGTGCGGGACCGCTCCTACGGCGTGCGCTCCATCACCGTGCCGGAAAACCAGGTCAAGCTGTCCCGGGCCGACCAGGCCCGGGCGGAACGGGAGCGGAAAGAAGTGGCCGCCGCCCTGGCCACCAAAAGTCCCGAGCGGCTCTGGCGCGGCCCCTGGATCGACCCGTCGGGCGGAGCGGTTTCCAGCGGTTTCGGCCGCCAGACCCGGATCAACGGCGTTCTGAGCGCCCGCCCCCACTTGGGCGCCGATTTCGACGTGCCGACCGGGACGCCGGTCAAGGCTCCGGCTGATGGAACGGTCATCCTGACCGGCGACCATTTCTTCGCCGGCCGGTCGGTCTATGTCGATCACGGGCAGGGCCTGATCAGCATGTATTTCCACCTGTCCAAAATCGAGGTCAAGGCCGGGGACCGGATCAAACAGGGGCAGATGCTGGCCCGGTCCGGCGCCAGCGGCCGGGTGGACGGCGCCCACCTCCACTACGGCATCTACCTAAACCAGGCCCGCATCGACCCGGTGGCCTTTCAACGCCTGACCACCGTATTGCCCAAGAATTGAACGCCGGGGGCAAGGTTGAGGCCATTGAACCCGTACCCGGACGACCATATTTCAGCCAAACCGCCTTTCGGCGGCGAAGTGCCCCATTCGGGGCGGGGGCGGCACCATGAAGCAGACGCGAAACATATCCGGCACCCGTGAGGCCTCATGCTGGCCCAGGTAGTCAGCGGCTCCCTTCTGGGGATAGACGGCCTGAAGGTCGAAGTGCAGGTGGACATCTCCGGGGGGCTGCCGCGCTTCGACACGGTGGGCCTGCCGGAGGGCGCGGTGCGCGAAAGCAAGGACCGGGTCAAGGCCGCCCTGAAAAACCAGGGCTACCCCTTCCCCGGCGAACGCATCACCGTCAACCTGGCCCCGGCCGACATCCGCAAGGACGGGGCCGGCTTCGACCTGCCCAT
>JAVBLB010000156.1:0-11509 GCA_031553735.1 Candidatus Adiutrix sp. | reverse complement strand
ACGGCGGCGTCATGGCCCACACCCTCACCGCATCGCCACTTGTTTGAGCCGTACAGGCGAGTTGTGGCGATGCTTACGGGTGGCAACTGACACAACGGTATGGCCTTTCGGGGGTCCAGGGGGCGAAAGCCCCCGGCGCGGGTGGGTCCAGGGAAGGGCTCGCGCAGAGCCCTCCCCTGGCGGGGTCCGGGGCAGCGCCCCGGGCGGACGCCGAGACCACCGCGATTCATCACCCCGCTTTTCAAACAATTACCCTTTTGGCGTTCATGGCCGGCCAGGGTCCGCCCATGAACGCCAAAAGGGCCCGCCCGTGAACGCTTCACGGGCGGGCCCGTCCGCCGGCTGAAAAGCCGCCGGGAATCAAACCTTCGGCGCGAGCGGTTTCACGGCGACCGCCCCGGCCGGCCGACGCTTGATCACCAGGTAGCCGACGTAGACGATCACGATCCAGGCCGGCACGGCGATGACCGCGGCCTCCATGTCCAGGGCGAAAAACATGGCCCCCAGCACAAAGGCCACCCAGGCCAGGCAGAGATAGTTGGCGAACGGAAAGAAAGGCGAGGGGAAAACGGTCCGGTGGTTTTCCCTTCTCTTTTGCCGGGCGAAGAACAGGTGGGCCAGGCTGATCATGGCCCAGTTGATGACCAGGGCCGAGACGACCACGCTCATGGCCATCCCGAAGGCCTCGTGCACCGCGGGCACGAAGTAGTTGAGGGGCACGACCAGGAAGGTCAGGATGCCGGCCACGGTCATGGCCGTGAGCGGCACCCCGCGCCGGTCGGTCCGAATGAAGGCCTGCGGGGCGTTGCCCTGGAGAGCCAGCCCGTACAGCATGCGGCTGTTGCAGTAGACGCAGCTGTTGTAGACCGACAGGGCCGCGGTGAGCACCACGAAGTTGATGAACCCGGCCGCCGCCTTGAAGCCGATCTTGTCGAAGACCATGACGAAGGGGCTCTCTTTGGGCGAGAGGTTGCTCCAGTGATACAGCGACAACAGGACCACCATGGTGCCGATGTAGAAAATCAGGATACGCCAGATGACCTGGTTGCAGGCCTTGGGGATGACCCGCCGGGGATCGGCGGCCTCGGCGGCGGTGATGCCCACCAGTTCCAGGCCGCCGAAGGCGAACATGATGATGGGCAGGGCCACCACCAGACCGCCGAGGCCCTTGGGCCAGAAGCCGTCGAAGGCCGGGTCGCCGATGTGGGGCCCGACGGTGGGGCCGCGCCAGAGGTTCCCGAAGCCGGCCCCTTCGACCAGGCCGGTGTTGAACAGCAGGATGTAGAAGCCGACGACGATCATCAGGCAGATGGTGGCCACCTTGACGATGGCGAACCAGAATTCCATCTCGCCGTAAGCCTTGACCGTGGCCATGTTGATGGCGTTGATCACCACGAAGAAGGCCAGGGCGGTCAGCCAGGTCGGCACGTTCGGCCACCAGTACTGCATGTAGGCCGCGGCGGCGGTCAGTTCGGAAATACCCACCAGGACATAGAGAATCCAATAATTCCAGCCGGACAGAAAGCCGGCGAAATCACCCCAGTATTTATAGGCGAAAAAGCTGAAAGAGCCGGCCACCGGTTCCTCGGCCACCATGTCGCCCAACTGGCGGATGATCAGAAAAGTCAGAAAGCCGGCGATGCCGTAACCCAGAATTACCGACGGCCCGGCCGCGAAAATGGCGCCGCCGGCGCCGAGAAAAAGGCCCGTGCCCACCGCGCCGCCGAGGGCGATGAGCTGGATGTGTCGGTTCTGCAAGCCGCGCCGTAGTTCACCCGGATGCTCTCCGTGGCTCGTTTTACTCATAACAAATCTTCTCCTTAAAAGCATGTGCGCCCATGAGCCCGGCGTCCCTGTCGGCCGGGCCCATGGCCGCTCCCGGCCGGCTCAGGGCCGGCTCCCGCAGTCACCGTCGGGCACCCAATTGTACCCGAAGGCCTGATCCACATTGACGGTAAAAACGATGCCCCCCCCGGGCTCGCGCAGAACGGGCTGATTCCTGACGGCTTCGACAATGCGGGGGGCTTCCCGGCCCTCCGCCAGAATCAGCAGCATTTCCTTTTCCGGGGCCAGGCAAATGCCGAAAAACCTGGCGTCCTCCTCGGTGCCCGTCCCCCGGGCTTTGACGATCGTCCCGCCTTTGGCGCCGGCCCGGCGGGCGGCGGACATGATCTCCTCCACATAGCCGTGGTTGACGATGGCCACGATCAATTTTCTCTCAGTTTCCATATCCGCGCTCCTGTCGGCGGCCATCCCGCCGGAAAGGCCGTCCGCCCCCGGGCCCGTCGAAACCCTGAGGTCGGAGGTCGCGATCAACAGGGCCAGGGCCCGGAGCCCGGGCTCACAGAGGGCGACCCGGTCGATCGCCCGGACCACGGCCTCGGCCTCGCCACCCAGAAGGCTGACCAGAATATCCCGGGGCCCGGCGCCGGCCGAAGCCCGGCCCTCGAGCCGGGTGCAGCCGGGGGCTCCGGCCCCCCGGACCACTTCGACCAGGCGCCCGCCCCAGTCTTCATTCACGATGACGATCAACAGTCCGGCCGATCCAGAAACGCGGTCCATGGTCATTCGACTCCGCAGTCATTACATAAATAAATAAATCGCCGCCGCGCCGGTCAGGCTCATGACGACGGTATACGGAAAGGCCAGCTTCACCATCTGCCAATACGACAGGTTGATCAGCGGGGCCAGAGACGAGGTCAGGAGGAACAGGAAAGCGGCCTGGCCGTTGGGCGTGGCCACCGCCGGCACGTTGGTGCCCATGTTGACGATGACCGCCAGCTTGTCATACCAGTCCCTCGAAAAAGCCCCCTGGTTGAAGGCCTGTTCGATTTCATTGATGAAGACCGAAGCGATGAAGACGTTGTCGCTGATGAGCGACAGCGTGCCGTTGGCCAGATAGAGGGCCAGGAGCTGGGCCTGGCCGCTGAAGCTGAACACCCAGCGGATGAGCGGCACCACCAGGTTCTGGTCGTGAACCACGGCCAGGATGGCGAAGAACACCACGATCAGGGCGGCGAAGGGCATGGCGTTGTTGAAGGCCTCGGCGAAATCGTGCTCCCGGGTCAGGCCCTTGAAGGCGCTTAAAACGATGATCAGGCAAATCCCGATCAGACCGATTTCGGCGACGTGAAAGCCCAGGGCCAGGAAAAGGAGCCCGGCGACCACGGCCTGGGCGGCATACTGATACCGCGTCTGCCGGCTCATTTGGGTGAATTTTTCCTCATAATCCCGCTTGATGGCCGCATAGGCCTTCTCGGACAGCCGGTGGCCGAACCCGGGAAATTTCACGGCCTCCAGAAACGGGCAGGTCAAAAGGCCGACCACGGCGACGGGCAAGGAAATGATCGAACAGCGGATGAAAAACTCGGAAAACGACCACCCCATTTTGCTGGCGATCAACAGGTTCTGCGGCTCGCCCACCATGGTCAGGGTGCCCCCCAGGGCCGTGCCGACGGCGCCGTGCATAATAATGTTCCGCAAAAAGCCTTTGAATTCCTCCATCTCGGCGGTCGCGTCGGCTTTCGAAACGAAGCTGGCCACCCGGTGATAGATGGCGAAAAAATTGAAGCACACGGCGATGATGACCGCCATGAGCGTCAGGGCGTCGAGAAAGGCCGACAGCGTGGCGCTGATCAGGCAGAACAGAAACGACAGGAGCCTTTTATCCCGGACGGAAATGAAGGCCCGGGTAAAGACCAGGAATATCACGTCCTTGAGGTAATAGATGCCCGCGACCATGAAGATGAGCAGGAGCAGCACCGGCAGGTTCCCGGCCACTTCCTTGTAGACGCCCCCCGGGGTGGTCAGCCCGATGGCCACGGCCTCCAGGGCCAGGAGCCCGCCCGACGGCACCGGGTAGCATTTCAGAGCCAGGGCCAGGGTGAAAATGAACTCCATCAGCAGCAGCCACCCGGCCACGAAAGGGCTGACCAGGAAAAAGACCAGGGGATTGAGAGCCAGGAAGGCCAGGATGGTCATCTTGTACCATCGCGGGGCCTTGCCGAGGAAATTTTCAAAAACGACTGATTCCATATTGACACCCGTTATCTCCAAGGCGGCCGGGCCGCGAGCCCGCCGCCCCAACCGCGGTTCGGCCCCCGGACACCGGGGCTCGAAACCTCGAGCGGGCGCGCCGCCGCCGGCCGGGTCGTTTCAGCCCCAACCGCACGATTTGAAAATTCAAAATATATTTTGTTGCAAAAATTTCTCCGTGTCATAATATATCGTTTAGAGTTTTTTTTCCACTGGGCCGGCCGATTTTCAGGAATCTTTTGACCATGCCATTGAACCTTCAGGATGCCCCGGGCCTTTTCGGCCGCGAAATTTTCACCCCGGCCAAGCTCGCGGCCCGGGTCCAGGCCGGGTTCGACCGTGATTTCGGGCACATCTGGGTGGAAGGGGAAATATCCGAACTGAGCCTGCCGCACTCCGGTCACGCCTATTTCAGTTTGAAGGACCGGGAGGCCCGGCTCAAGGCGGTCATGTGGAAAGGCCGCCGCCCCTATGCCGGGGCCGCCCTGACCGAGGGGCTGGCCGTACTGGCCAAGGGCCGGCTGGCGGTTTACGCCCCCCGGGGCGAATTCCAGTTGGTGGTGGACTACCTCGAGCCCCGGGGCGAGGGGGCCCTGCGCCTGGCCTTCGAAAAGCTCAAAGCCAAGCTGGAGGCCGAAGGCTTCTTCGGCGAGGACCGCAAACGTCCCCTGCCCTTCTGGCCGCGCCGGGTGGCGGTGGTCAGTTCCCCCAGCGGCGCGGCGGCGCGGGATTTCATCCAGACCGCCCGGGCCCGCCGGGCCGGCGTGGATCTCACCCTGTATCCGGTGCGGGTGCAGGGCGCCGGGGCGGCCCGGGAAATCGCCTCGGCCATCGAGGATTTGAACGGCTGGGGCGGCTTCGACCTCATCGTCCTGACCCGGGGCGGGGGCAGTTTGTCGGACCTGTGGGCTTTCAACGAAGAGGCGGTGGTGCGGGCCGTGGTCGCCTCCCGCACCGTGGTCCTGGCCGCCATCGGCCATTCCACCGACCTGACCCTGGCGGAAATGGCCGCCGACGCCCGGGCCATCACCCCCACCGCCGCCGCCGAAGCCGCCTTTCGCGACCAGGCGGCCCTGGCCTGGCACATCGAGGAACAGGCCGCCCGTCTCGGCCGGGCGGCGGCCGAACTGCTGGACCGAAGCCGGGAACGCCACGAAGGCCTGGATCGGCGGCTGACCCGGGCCCTGGGGGAAGCCTGGGCCCGGCGGCGGGACGGCCTGGACCGGCTGGCCTGGCGGCTGGGGCGTTTCGAAGACCGCCTGGGTCTCGGCGGCCAGCGGCTGGACGAGTTGGAGCGCCGCCTGGCCCACTCGGCCTCGGCCCTCCTGGAAAACCGGGCCCGCCGGCTGGCCGCCTCCCGGGAGGCCCTGCGCCTGTTGTCCCCCGGCCGCCTTTTGGAATCCCGGCGGCGGGAAGTGGCCGGCCTGGCCTCCCGACTGACCGGCTCCCTGACCGGTCGCCTGGCGGCTGAAGACCGGCGGCTGGAAAGCCTGAAAGCCCGATTGACCGCGCTGTCGCCGGAAGGAGTTCTTCGGCGGGGCTACGCCCTGGTGACCCGGGGGGCCGACGGCGCGGTGGTCACCCGGGCCGGCGACCTGACCGCCGGCGAGGACGTGCTGGTGCGTCTGGCCGAGGGCCGTTTCACGGCTGTGGTGAAGAGGATTGTGAACGACGCGGGCGCGGAGGAGATATGAAAAAAAAGGAACCCACGTTTGAAGAAGGGTTGAACCGTCTGGAAGAGCTGGTCGCGGCCCTGGAGGATCGGAACCTGAGCCTGGACCGGGCCTTGGCCGCCTTCGAGGAGGGCCTGACCCTGAGCGCGGCGCTGCGGCAGAAACTGGACCAGGCCGTCGGGAAGGTGGAGATCCTGACCCGCGACCTGGCCGGCCGCCCGGTGACCCGGCCCTTCGCCCCCGGGGAGTTGGAAGACGGCATCGACGCCTCTGAGGATGAGGACGACGATGACGACCAGTAAAAAGGCGGGGAGGCGATTGAGCCAGTTCCCGGACGATCAGTTGCGGCTAGACCGCTCTTCGGCGGCGCATTGCCCCATTCGGGGCAAAGACGGCGAAGTGATCGAGCCTTCGCCCCGGCGGGGTCCCGGCCTGGAAAGCTGGCGCCTGAAAAACCTGGAACGGGTGCGCTCGGGCCTGGCCAAGGCTCTGGACCGGCTGCGGCCCGGAGAGCCGCCGAAAGTGATCGAACTGCTGGACGCCATGGCCTACGCCCTTTTGGGGGGCGGCAAACAACTGCGGCCGCTTCTGGCCCTGGCCGCGGCCGAGGCCGTCGGCGGGCGGGCCGTCGCGGCCCTGCCCCCGGCCCTGGCCGTGGAGATGGTCCACGCCTATTCGCTGGTCCACGACGATCTGCCGGCCATGGACGACGACGACCTCCGCCGGGGCCGCCCCACCTGCCACAAGGTCTATGGCGAAGCCGCGGCCATCCTGGCCGGGGACGCCCTCCTGACCCTGGCCTTCCAGACCCTGGCTGAAAGCGGCCTGAAAACGCCCGAAGCCGCCCGCCGGGCCAACCTGGCCATAGTCCACCTGGCCCGGGCGGCCGGGGCGGCCGGCATGGTGGGCGGGCAGATGCTGGACCTGGCCTTTGAAAAGAGACCCGACCCAGCTTCCGGCCATGACACCCGATCCGAAGCCGTCACCGGGGACATGGTCAAAATCATGGAAACCCGCAAAACCGGGGAATTGATGGCCGCGGCCCTGGTGGGCGGCGCCATTTTCGGCGGCGGCGGCGCCGGGGACCTCAGGCTTCTGCGCCGGCTGGGCCTGACCCTGGGCCTGGCCTTCCAGATCCGCGACGACCTGTTGAACCAGGAGGGCGACCCGGCCCTGACCGGCAAGGCCGTGGGCAGCGACGCCGCCCGGGGCAAAGCGTCTTTCCCCAATATCCTGGGCCGGGCCGAAGCGGAACGGGAATACGCCGGGCTCACCGGCCAGGCCCTGGCCTGGGCCGCCTCCTTCAAGCAACCAGGCCGCCGCCTGGTTCAGATCATCGACAGCCTGGTTCATCGCCGGGCCTGACCGCCGCCCTTCACCAGCCACCCGTATTGAAAGAATCGCCTTCATGTCCGACCGCGCCGAATCAGTTCCCTCAGTCTCCGCCACTCCCCTCCTGGATCAGATCCACGAGCCATCTGATCTGAAACAACTGGACCGGGCCGACCTGCCCCGTCTGGCCGACGAAATCCGCCGCGAGATCATCCGGGTGGTCAGCCGTAACGGCGGCCACCTGGCCTCCTCCCTGGGGACGGTGGAACTGATCATCGCCCTCCACTACGCCCTGGACGCCCCCCGCGACAAGATCGTCTTCGACGTCGGGCATCAGGCTTACGCCCACAAGATCCTCACCGGGCGCCGGGCGGCTTTCGAAACCCTGCGTCAGGAGGGGGGCCTGTCCGGTTTTCCCAAGCGGGCCGAAAGCGCCTTCGACGAATTCGACACCGGGCACGCCTCGACTTCCGTCTCCGCGGCCCTGGGGCTGGCCTGCGCCCGGGACCTGGCCGGCGGGGACCACACCGTGCTGGCCGTGCTGGGCGACGGCGCCCTGACCGGCGGCATGGCCCTGGAGGCCATGAACCACGCCGGAGCTCTGAAAAAGCGACTCATCGTCGTCCTCAACGACAACGAAATGTCCATCAGCCCCAACGTCGGGGGGCTTTCGGAATATCTGTCCCTTTTGGTCACCCGGCCGGCCTACGTCCGACTGCGGAAAAAGATCAAAAGAGGATTGGGGCAGTATCTGCCCACCCGGGGGCAGCGTCTTATCGACATTCTCCGACGCATCGAAGATGCGATGAAGAGCATCTTCACCAGCCCCAGCACCCTCTTCGAGGCCCTGGGCTTCAAATACCTGGGGCCTTTCGACGGCCACGACGTGGGGCGCCTGATCGACGCCCTGCGCGGGGCCGCCAACCTCGACCGGCCGGTTTTGATGCATGTCATCACCACTAAGGGCAAAGGCCATCCCCCGGCCGAAAACGACCCCTGCGGCTACCACGGAGTCGGGGCGCACTGCCGGGCGGAGGAACTCAAAACCCCGGAGGAACCGGGCGTCGTCCAGGCGCCCCGCCGGCCGGAACAGAGCGACCGGGACGGAAGCGCGGCGGCCGGGCCCGGCGCGGAGACCTTTTCCGCGCTCCTCGGCCGGCTGCTGTCGGTAGAGGCCGAACGGAACGAACAGCTGGTGGCGGTGACCGCGGCCATGAGCGAAGGCACCGGCCTGGCCGGCTTCTTTGAAAAATTTCCCCATCGCGCCTTCGACGTGGGCATCGCCGAGCAGCACGCCGTGACTCTGGCCGCCGGCCTGGCCCGGGGCGGCCTCCGGCCGGTGGCGGCCATCTATTCCTCATTTCTGCAGCGGGCCTTCGATCAACTGCACCACGACATCGCCCTCCAAAACCTGCCGGTGCTCCTGGCCGTTGACCGGGCCGGGCTGGTGGGCGAGGACGGCCCCACCCACCACGGCGGGCTGGACCTGTCATACCTGCGCCTTTTGCCCAACTTCACGGTCATGGCCCCGGCCGACGCGGCCGAGTTCGAGGCCATGCTCAAGCTGGGCCTGACCCTGCCCGGCCCGGCCGCCATCCGGTATCCGAGGGGCCGGGCCCCGCTCGGCCGGAGGCTCGACGAGGCCCCGCCGGTCCCCGGCCGGGGCGCGGTGCTGCGCGAAGGGGGGGATCTGGCCATCCTGGCCCTGGGGCCGGTCGTCCATGAAGCGCTGGCCGCCGCCGAGCGCTTGGCGGAAGCGGGGATCTCGGCCACAGTGGTCAACCTGCGCTTCATCAAGCCTCTGGATTGGGAATTGATCCAAAGCCTGGCGGCGCGGACCGGCCGGCTGCTGACGGTGGAGGAGAATTCCCTGGCCGGCGGCCTGTTCGGCGCGGTCGGCGAGGTTCTGGCCGATCTGCCGTCGATCTGGCTGCGGGGCCTGGGCCTGCCGGAGGAACCGGTCCCCCAGGGCCCCCAGTCCGTCCAGCGCGCCCGTCTGGGCCTCGACGCCGACGGCATCTTCGAGGCCGCCCTATCCTTGGCGCGGTTGGAAAAATAGAGATGCGCATTGACGTGTCGACATACTATTAAAGTCATGTTTTTTCTATCATTGCCTTGACAATCGCCAAATAATGACCTATAAATAGCAGATTAAACAAGATAACCGGCCTCGCGCTGTCAATTCCAAAGCTTCCCGGGGGGACGCATGAGCCATTTGCGCCCGATTATCGATACTATCGCAGACAAATGCGTCAGTTGCCATCGCTGCATCGCCGCCTGTCCGGTTAAATTCGCCAACGACGCCAGCGGCCCGGCGGTCACCGTCAACCATGACCGCTGCATCGGCTGTGGACAGTGCCTGCGGGCCTGCGAACACGGCGCCCGGGTCGGGCTGGACGACTTCGAGGCCTTCCTGGCCGCGGTCGGCCGCCGGGAGCCGATGATCGCCATCGTGGCTCCGGCGGTGGCGGCCACCTTTCCCGACACCTATCTCAATCTCAACGGCTGGCTGAAATCCCTGGGGCTGGAGGCGGTTTTCGACGTCAGCTTCGGCGCGGAACTGACCGTCAAGAGCTACCTGGAGCACATCAAGCACAACCAGCCCGACTGCGTGGTGGCCCAGCCGTGCCCGGCCATCGTCAACTACTGCCAGATTTACGCCCCGGAGCTCCTGCCCCATCTGGCCCCGGCCGACAGCCCCATGCTCCACGTGATCCGCATGATCAAGCGTTTTTATCCCCAATATGCCCGGCACCGGGTGGCCGTCATCTCCCCCTGCTATGCCAAACGCCGGGAATTCGACGAAACCGGCCTCGGCGACTACAACGTGACCCTCAACAGCCTGACCGCCCACTTCAAGGCCCGCAACATCAAGCTCGCCGGTTTCCCGGCCGTGGATTACGACAATCCGCCGGCCGAGCGGGCGGTGCTGTTCTCCACCCCCGGGGGGCTGATGCGCACGGCCGAACGCTTCGTGCCGGGCCTCGGCGAGCGCATCCGCAAGATCGAGGGCCCGGAGGTCATCTACCCCTACCTCAAGGAACTGCCCAAGATGATCGATCAGGGGCGGGCTCCCCTCCTGGTGGATTGCCTGAACTGCCACGCCGGCTGCAACGGCGGCACGGCCGTGCCGGTGCACGACCAGCCCATCGACAAGCTGGAGAGCGATGTCGAGGTCCGCAACCGGGCCATGCAGGCCCGGTACGCGGAATCCGGCCGTAAGTGGTGGCGCTCGGAGAAGTCGGCCCAAAAGGCCGGCCGGAAAAAGCTGGATCAATACATCGAGGACCATTGGGAGCCCCGGCTGTATGACCGGGACTATCAAGATCATTCCCGTAACCAGGCCTTAAGGCCGCTCAGTGAAGACGACCGGCGCCGGATCATGAAAAGCCTGGGCAAAAACGGGCGGGACGACATGTATAACTGCTCGGCCTGCGGCTACAACTCCTGCGAAAAAATGATCCAGGCCATTCACGAGGGGCTGAACACCGCCGACCACTGCCACCACTACCTTCTGGACAAGGCCTTAAGCGGCAAGGAAAACGTGGTCAAGATCCAGGATGTCGCCAAAGGCGCCGGCGAGGCCGTGGCCACCAGCGATCAATCCATGTCGGCCATGGCCACCTCCATGGACGAAATCAACGGGTATTCCCACCGCATCGGCGCCGTGCTGAAATCGATTGAGGAAATCGCCTTTCAGACCAATATCCTGGCTTTGAACGCGGCCGTGGAGGCCGCCCGGGCCGGGGAGGCCGGCGCCGGCTTCGCGGTGGTGGCCGATGAAGTGCGCAATCTGGCCGGCCGCAGCGCGGACGCCGCCCAGAACACCCGGGGCCTGGTGGAGGGCACCATCGCCAGCGTGAAAAAGGGGGTCCACAGCGTGGAGGTGTTGAGAAAAACTTTCGACCTGGTGCGGGATACCGCCGGGCAGATCGGCGAACTGGCCGCCCAGATGAAGGAGACCGACGACCGCGCCTGAGGCCGGATCATTATCGCCGCGGATCATCCCGGCGATAATGCCGATACTTGTTGAAAGCCGTTGCCGGGGAGTTTGTCCCGGTAACGGCTTTCTTTTCGGATGGTTATTGGGTTCGCCCCAAAGGGGCGGGCTATTTGGAGTATGGGGCGCTGCCCCATGCCCCGCCAGGGGAGGGCCCTGCGCGGGCCCTACCCTGGACCTACCCGCGCCGGGGGCTTCGCCCCCTGGACCCCCTCGGAGTCGGTAGTGAAGCCGTGATGCCCCGTAGGCAGCGCCACAACTCGCCTCCGGCTCAAACAGGTGGCGCTGCGCGGAGGACCGATGGGACGGCGGCTTGGTTGATAAGGCGGGTTGCGTTCTACATCAACAGTCTAACAGCGGTCCAATATCGTCGTTAATCCCAGGCTGTTTCCCGAACCAACCATTGTCGTGGCGCCCGTTCCAGCCGCATCCCGCACCGGTCGCCGCCGCAGCGCCACTTGTTCGAGCC
>JAVBLB010000131.1:0-3803 GCA_031553735.1 Candidatus Adiutrix sp. | reverse complement strand
GCCCCCGCTGACGGGCCGCCACCCCGTTGTTGGTGTGGAAAGGGCATTAAAAGTATGGGGGCGCCGCCCCCAAACCCCCGCCAGGGGAAATCTTCCCCTGGACCCCTTCCGAAACCGGCCGCGGACGGCCGGTTTCGGAGTGGCTCATGGGAGAATTACCTTTGGCGAGGATTATGAAGCTGGCGCTCCCAAGCTTCAAACACCAGTCTTCGGTCGGCAGGGATGATCGCCGATTCTTCAATCGATGTAACGGGTCGATGGTCTCGGCCTCGATCATGATACCGTCTCGGCCGTCCAGCGAAGCGGGTGCGGGAAGGATGCGTCAGCATCCGATGGGTCCAGGGCTCAGCCCTGGCGGCGCGGTTGGGAGAGCGGCCGTTCGGAGAAGTTTTGCCGGTCCGCGACCCCGTGCGGCCGCCAAAGATGCGGCTCTGAAAGAAACCGTATCAGCCTTTCAGCACAATGAAATGTTGCTGTCGGAAAGGAGAAAGCCATGGCTAAGCCATCAAGATTTTTAAAAAATATAGCCACTTCACTCGGCCTGATTCTGCTGTCGGGCCTCATGTGGCCCGCCGCCGCCCCGGCCCAGTACCAGGCGCCTTCCACCCGCCTGTCGCCTTACGAGCAGCAGCGGTATGATTCTTCGCTGTGGCAGGTGCCCCGCGAACCCTATCAGAGCCGCTTCAAGCTCGAGGAGTTCAAGGCCCGGGGCTACATCCCCCCGCAGCCGGAGCCCGGCCCGGGGGTGTCGGTCGATAAACGGCGCACGGGCGTTCAGAGCCCGGTGCGCACCGAGGCCGACGTCCTGACGCCCTCCGTCCAGAGCCCGGTGCGCACCGCCCCTGGTGCCACGCCGAGCCGGGCCGAGCAGCGGGCCCGGGACCGCTTCCAGACCCGGTCGACCTGGGAAAACCAGCAGCGCCAGATCGGCGAGCGCAGCCGCATAGCCGTGCCGGCGCCTCCGGTCGTGCCCAACCAGTTCAACCAATTCAACCAGCCCGCCTGGCCGGCTTATAAAAAATAGCCCGGGGCTTTTCGCCGCCGGGCTGAAATCGAAACAGGGATGGAGGCGACCGGCCTCCCTTCCGGCCGCCGCCCGCCCCGAGGCGGTCGCGGCGGCATACCGCCCCTTCCGGGGCCCGGACAGACGCCTTACATGAAAACAGTCGTTCAGCGCAATCTGAAAAGTCTTCTGGAAGAGGGCCGGGAAGCCGAACTGGCCGAGATGCTCAACCAACTGCACCCGGCGGACGTGGCCGAGATCCTCGATCCGCTGGAGATGGAAGACATCATCAAGGTCATCTCCCTGATGGACATCGAGCGGGCCTCCGACGTCCTGGTGGAGATGAGCGATTCCTCCCGCGACCAGGTGGCCGCCGAAATGCCCCTGGAAAAGCTCACCGAGCTGGTGGCGGAGATGGATTCCGACGACGCCGCCGACATCGTGGCCGAACTGCCCGACGAGGAGGCCGACAAGGTTCTGGCGGCCATCGAACAGGAGGACGCCGACGACGTCCGCCGCCTGATGATGTATGACGAGGAAACGGCCGGCGGTCTGATGCAGGTGGAAATGGTCTCGGCCGTGGAAACCGAGACCGTGGCCCAGGTGGTGGCCCGCCTCCGCCAGCTCGACTCCGACGCCGACGTGCACTTCATCTTCGTGGTGGATCAGGCCAACGTGCTGCGCGGCCAGGTGACCATGCGCCAGATGCTGCTGGCCGAGCCCGGCCAGACCATGGCCGAGCTGAAGTCGCCGCCGCCCCTGGTGGTCCGGGTGGATGAGGACCAGGAGCAGGTGGCCCAGAATTTCCAGAAATACGACGTCCAGGTGGCCCCGGTCATCGACGCCCGGGGCCGGCTCCTGGGCCGCATCACTTTCGACGACATCATGGACGTCGTCCACGAGGAAATCGACCAGGACTTCTACCGCCTGGCCGGGTCTTCCGCCGAGGAAGTCTATTCCAGCGGGCCGGTCAAGATCGCCACCCTGCGCCTGCCTTGGCTGCTGTTCAACCTGGGGGCCGGCTTCATCACCAGCGCCATCCTGAGCTATTTCGAGGTCTCCTTCACCAGCCTTTTGGCCCTGGTTCCCTTCGTGCCCATGATTATGGGCCTTTCCGGGGCGGTCGGCTCCCAGTCGGCCACCATCACCGTGCGCGGCCTGGCCATGGGCCGCATCGTCGAAGGCCAGGTCTGGCGCAATCTGCTGCGCGAAATCCGCATCTCCTCCATCATCGCCGCCACTTTGGGGGTCGCCATCGCCCTGGGTTCCGGGGTCATCCATTCGGCCCTCCGCCTGGGGCTGGCTGTGGGGGCCTCCATCATCACGGCCATCGTGGTCTCCACCATCCTCGGCGCGCTCATCCCGCTTTTCTTCAAAGCCCTGAAGATCGATCCGGCCCTGGCCTCCGGCCCGGTGGTCACCTCCACCAACGACGTGGTCAGCCTTCTGATCTACATGGTCATGGGCACCGCCATCCTCCAGGCCTGACCGGGGCGGAGCCCCGTACTCCCCATCGCCCGCGCCCACCTTTTCGGGTACCCATACGTGCTGAAGTGAGAATGAAACAGGCTGGAGGCGTGGGAAGGTTTTTTATTTTTCTGTATATTTATTAAAAATATATTTATTTTCCATATAAAATAGCGTATACCACTCTCCAAGCGGGAAGCTCGCGCCCTTTCGGCGCGCTTCGGCCGCGAAAGGAGAGTCGCATCATGGGTTTATTCGATCCCCCCTTGAAACGCCGGGCGGATGATCCGCCGGACCTGAAGCTGGCCATCATGGCCCCGAATGGGGCAATGCGCCGCCGAAAAGCGATCTGGCTGAAACTGATCGTCCGGGAACAGGCTCAATCGCCTCCCCGCCTTAAAGAGGAATCCAGCCGGGCCGGCACCAACTATCTGTGGCACCCCGATTTTCGGGAGTACGCCAAGATCCCCGGCCAGTATCCTTTGGATTACGAAAGTTTTTACCACAACCCCAAAAACAAGGCCGACCGGGAGAAGCACCAGAAGCTCCTGGAGACCTTCCGCCAAAAGGAGGGGCTGGACCTGCTGCTCCAGCGCCACACCGACAAGAAAGAAGGGTATGGAGGCGATTGAGCCTGTTCCCGGACGACCAGATATCAGCCGGACCGCTCTTCGGCGGCGCATTGCCCCTCCGGGGCCATGTGGTCCCACCTCCCGGCCGGGGAACTGCCTTTCACCCGGATGAGCGAGGGCGAACTGGTGGCCCGCCACGCCCTGCGCGGGCGGACGGCCGCCCAAACGCCGGCGCTCCCCGACCCCGTCGAAACCGCCGAACAGTTCTCAGTCGCCCCGAAGCCTATCCGGGTGAAGGCGATACCCTCGGCGCCGTGGGGCTCCACCCGGCGGCATTACGTCAACACCGAGGGGGCGGCGCAAGACCTGGCCGGCCTTAAGGCGGCGGCCAAGCTGATCAAGGCCGTCGGCCGGCTTGCGGCCGCCCAAGCGCCGCCCGCCTCCGAACCGCCCATCCGGGTGCGGGCGGTGCCCTCGACGCCGTGGGGCTCCACCCAGCGGCATTACGTCAACACCCAGGGGCCGGCGCAACGGTATGACGAAACGAGGCCGGCCCAAAAAACGTCCGGGCCGCCGGCGGATGAATCGATGGAAACACCCGCCCGGGCGGGGGCGGGCACGGCCTCGTCGACCTCCCGGATCGGGCGGGACCTGGGCCTGGGCACGCGCGGCGTGTTGGACGGCCTTTTGGGGCTCGGCGACCTGGCCGCCGGCCCGATTCGCTGGGGGATGAACGGGATCGCCGAGTTGCTGACCGGCAA
>JAVBLB010000073.1:0-14413 GCA_031553735.1 Candidatus Adiutrix sp. | reverse complement strand
TGCCCAACCACGCCGCCGGCGACGGCCCTGACCTTCGAAACTTCGCGTCGGCGACGCGGTCGGGGCCCACGCGGCCGACCTCCGAAGTATTACCGGCCCGCCCCACCTGACTGATTTGGCCGACGAAATAAATGCAATCCTGATGGAAAATCGGTGTTATTACTCCGGCAACTAAATAAGTCACACTCGCGATTTCGCCAAAGCCCGAAATCGCTGGACTTAGCCGTCCGAGAATCGACTTCGTCAGTTGCCGGGTTAATAGCCCGCATCAGTATCAATTATGCCATGCAAGATGTGTCGGCACTCCAAGGCGCTTTAGCGCCCTCTCCCCCCTGTGGACGACCCCGATGGTCTCGGCCGCCCAAACGTTGCGGCCTCGGCCGTCCAGCGAAGCGGGTTCGGGGAGGATGCGCCGGCAGGCGCATCCGTTGGGTCCAGGGCTCAGCCCTGGCGGAGGAAGGCGCGGGCGATTTTGGCTTCGTCGTAGCCGATTGCGCCGCCGGAGCCTTCCACCACCGGCCTGAGGCGACTGAAGTCCGCATCGGCATACGTTTCAAAGGCCCGCCGGATTTCCGCCAGGCGCTCGTCGCTGATGAAGAGCCGGGAAGGCAGTTCCTCGCCGGCCTGGAGCAACTGCTCCAGGTGATGGATGACGGTGGGCCGGGCCACCCCCCGGGTTTCGGCCACCTCCTCCAAGGTCTTCCCTTCCTGAAACAAACGCAGACTGACAACGAGGGAGCCCTCGCCCTGGCCGACGCTCGGCCGCGAAGCAGTTTGAGTTTGGCCTTCGCCGGCCCCGTCCGAAATCCGGGCGGGTTTCGGTTTCGGGGCCGGTTCACGGACGGGCGTTCCGGAGCCGGCCCCGCCCTTTGCGGCCGGGCCTTCGGCCTCCGGCGCGGGCGCCTCTTCGGGATGCTCCCGCACATAGTCGGCCAGAAGCCTCATAAACCGCTCGCCATACCGTTCCAGCTTGTGCCGCCCCACCCCGGTGAGATCCAGGAAGGCCTCCGGGTCCGTGGGTTTGGCCCGGGCCATTTCCCGCAGCGTCTGATCGGAAAAAACCATGTAAGGCGGCAGCCCGGCCTCTTCGGCCAACTGTTTGCGCTCGGCCCGGAGCCGGGTCCACAACTCGTCGGCCACGCCGGCTTCGGCCGCCGCGCCCCGCCGCCGGACCCGCTCCCGGGCCGCCGGCCGCAGCATGAAAAATTTTTCCTCGCCCCGCAGAAGGGGCCGGGAACAGGGCGCGGCGGCCAGGGTCGGATACTGGCCGTCGCCGGAATTTTCCGCCAGCCCCCGGGCCAGGAGGGCGGCCATCAGGTCACGCCAGAAACGGCGGTCGTAATCCCGCCCCACTCCGTAGGTGGGCAGGAGGTGGTGGCGGTAATCCCGGACCTTGGCCGTGTCGCCGCCCACCAGGATATCGGCCAGATGCTCGGCCCCGAAGCGGCCGCCGGTGCGGACCATGGCCGACAGGGCCATCCGGGCCGGTTCGGTGGCCTCCACCCGCTCCACCTGGCCCCGGCAGACGTCGCAGCCCCCGCAGTTGTCCTCGGGCTGCTCTTCATCGAAATAGGCCAACAGGGTCCGGCGCCGGCAGCCGTCGCGCTGGGCGTAGTCGATCATCCGGCGCAACTGGTCCAGGGCGGCCCGGCGCAGGGCTTCGTCCGGCATCTCGTCGGCGAAACGACGCCACAGCACCATCTCCTGGGAACCGTAAAAAAGGGCGCAGTGCGCCGGCTCGCCGTCGCGACCGGCCCGGCCGGTCTCCTGGTAATAGCTCTCCAGATTCTTGGGCAGATCCCCGTGGATGACGAAGCGCACGTTCGACTTGTCGATGCCCAGGCCGAAGGCCACGGTGGCCACGATCACCTGGCAGCGGTCGCGCTGGAAATCCTCCTGGGCCGACCGTCGTTCCTCGTCGCTCAGCCCGGCGTGATACGGCCGCACCGACAGGCTCCGCCGGGCCAGCTCCGCGGCCGTCTCCTCCACTTTTTTCCTGGTGGCCCGATACACCAGGCCGCTCTCACCGGGATAGAGGTCCAGGATCTTCAAAATCTGGCCGATCAGGTCGGACCGGCCGCCCACCTGGTAAAAAAGATTCGGACGGTTGAAGGAGGCCCGAACCTCGAAAGGCGAACGCAGCCCCAGCCGGCCGACGATGTCCCGGGCCACCCGGTGGGGGGCCGTGGCGGTGAAGGCGGCCACGGGGCGCCCGGGAAAGCGCCGGACCAGGGCCTCCAGACCCAGATAATCGGGGCGGAAGTCGTGGCCCCACTCGGAGACGCAGTGGGCCTCGTCAACGGCGAAAAAAGAAATGGGCTGCGGGGCCAGGGCCTCCAGGAAATCCGGGGCCAGGAGGCGTTCCGGGGAGAGATAGAGCAGATCCAGGCTCCCTTCGGCCAGGCGCCGCCAGGTGTCGGCTTTTTCCCGGGGCGGGGTGGCGCTGTTGAGGGAGCCGGCGGAGAGCCCCATGGCCCGGGCGTTGTCCACCTGGTCCTTCATCAGGGCGATGAGGGGGCTGACCACCACCGCCGCGCCGGGCAGCAGCCGGGCCGGCAACTGGTAGCAGAGGGATTTGCCGCCGCCGGTGGGCATGACCGCGAAGACGTCCCGCCCCTCCAGGACGGCCTGGACGATCTCCCCTTGGTGGGGGCGGAAGGACCGGAAGCCGAAGACATCGGCCAGGACGGCCTTCACCCGCGCGGAATCGATGGGCATGTCATGGGGATGGACCTGGTCGTGGGGCATGGGAATGATCGCCTGTTAAAAATGCGGGGCGGCGCGCCGGAGAACTGCCGGCTGCCGCCCCCTGGGAAAGGCCGGATCGGCCAGAGTCAGTCGATCACGCCCTGGGTGTAGAGCTTATACAGTTCACTGGTGTTCAGATAGACGGCCACCGGCTCCTGGAATCTCCTCTCCAGGCCGTCGGCGATGAAAACGGTGCGGGGATAGCCGTTGCTGGTGACGTAGGTCACCCACGTGCCTTCGACGGTGCCGGCGTAGTTGAGGCCGGGCATGGTGTGCATCGCGATTCTTTCGGGGTACCCCTGAGCTTCGAGCCGATCAGACCCGACCAGCGGCAGGCAGCTGAAAATGGCAAAAACCAAAATCAGACCCCAGAAACGAATTGAAAACAACCGGTTAGTCATTGTGGCCCCCTTTTCTGTTTTTCAAATCAACGGCGAGGGGATTTCCCTCCCCCTACCACAGCGCTCTTTCAGGAAAGCGTCCCCGGCGGGGCCGGGAAATCCCGGCGGCGCACCGACCCGGCTCCGGCTCAATCGACCGGCCAATATTGTGAGAACCGCCGGAGCGGCGCTTGAGCTATCTGATTCATCATAGAAGGACCGGCCGAAAATGTAAAGTGAAAACCGGCGCGGGCCCGGGCCTGGAATTATGATTTTCAGGCGGAGCTAATTATGTGGTATACTGGTCAAATGCCGCCCGTTCGGGCGGCCTGAATCGCGATGGAAACATAGAGCGGCGTCATGAAAAAAATATTTGATTTTCTTTTATTGTTCTGCGGTTTGCTGGTGGTTCTGCATGTGGCCATGACGGTGATCACCGAACGGGAGGCCGGGGCCAGACATTCTTTGACTCCCGAGGGCAAAGCCAATGTCAAGGCCTTCTGGCGGAACCAGGTCTACCCCAACGGAGGCTACCCGGCCAATTCGGCCCTGGTGCTGAACTTCGGGGCTTCGGAAGATCCGGAAACCCTCGACAGTCTTGACGCGCCCATTTATTTCGACCATGAGAACCAGCAGCGGGCGACCCAGACCGGTTGGATAGGCCCCCGGATGGGCTTTCTGGTGTTCGACCGCGACAACGACGGCCGCATCGACAGCGGCCGGGAGTTGTTCGGCAATCGCACCCAACCCGGCGACGGCCATTCCCAGACCGGCTTCGAAGCCCTGGCCCTCGAAGACACCAACGGCGACGGCCGCATCGACTCCCGGGACGCCAACTGGAAACGCCTTCAGGTCTGGCGGGACCGCAACAGCAACGGGCTGGTGGATGCCAACGAACTGTTTTCTCTCGATGAGCTTGGCATCGCCTCCCTGGAACTGAACCGGGAACAGGAGAGCCGCTTTTTACCGGAGGCCAATTACCTGTACGCCCGGGGTTCCTTCACGTACCGCGACGGCCGCCGGGGTCACCTGGACGAGGTCTTCTTCCAGTCCATTCCCGGCCGACGGATCTTCAAGACGACCACGCCGGTTCCGCCGGAAATCGCGGCCACGGTGCCCGACCTGGATGCCGGCGGGCTGGTGCGGAACCTTCGGGAAGCCGCCGCTCAAAGCCCGAAGCTGCGGGAGATCTTCCGGCGTTACCAGGCCGCCAACCGCCGGGAACAACTGGCCCTCCTGGACGATCTGCTGGAGGCCTGGATCGCCGCCGCCGGCCCGGCCCCGGGCCTGGAAGAGCGGGCCGCGGGACGGTATCGCCTGATCGCCGACTGCCTGACCGCGGCCGACCCGGCCCGTCAACAAAAGATTCGGGCCCTGGAGGCCTGGACCGGCCGCTCTTTTTATTCGCTGCCCCACGAGATGTATCCGGGCCAGGACCCGAATCCGAACGTCACAACCGCCAACGGCGAGGATGGGCCGGAACTGACCATCACCTGCCAGCCGGAGAAATGGACGGCTCTGGACCAGTACTATCAAGGCCTGTCTGATTCCGTGTACAGAAAGCTGCTTCAGCCGACCCGCCTGGCCCGGATGCACGCCCTGGTCGACTGGCGGGCTTCGAAGATCGATTTTTCAAAACTCCTGGCCTGGTATGAAGACGCTTCGGTCCGTGACCCGGAAAGCGCCTGGCTCGACCTTTTGGATTATCGACTTTCTCTGGCCCTGGATCCCAGGAGAAGTTTCGCCTGCCGGGCGTTGGACGATTACATCTGCCGCCGGGCCGAAACGCTCGCCCTGACTCCCGAGCAGGAGCGGCTGCTCGACCGGCTGGATCTTCTGAAGAGACTGCATCGAACTCCGCGGGCCGCCGGGCCGGCCTCGTCCGAAACGCCCTCCCAGGCCGGCCGGTAATCATTTGCATTTACATTATCTGAAAACCGTGTTACAATACTTTCAATTCATCAGACCGGCAACTCTAAATCAAAGTTGAGTCGAACGGTTATATGCATCATCTCCCGCCCCGCCCGAACGGTGCTCCGGTGAGACCATAATTTTCGCATATCGGCCCTCAACCAACCAACATCGTTTACGCGGTCATTTTTTGTCCCGGTCGTCGTGGCCCAGGTATACTGTCGTCCCGACAACACCTCGCCCTGACGGCCCCTCGTTGTTACGGACCTGGATTCCAAACCGCATTCCATAAGCCGGGATGGAGGCGATTGCCCCTTCATCCGAGCCGTTGCGGCACGCCCATGGCGATGTCGCGGCGGCGTTTTGCCCCGGCGGGGCCATGGCAGACTCCACAGCCACAGACTAATCCGCGACGCCCGGGTGATGCCGAATTTGGGCCCGCGGCGGCCGGATCCGTCTCCCAAAACCGAACATAAACAATGTTTTGACGACGCCGGGCCGGCGGCGACGGCCGACGCCGGAGAATCTCAATCCCATCCGGCCTCGGGCCGGCTACGACCGTGTCTCGCCGCAACCTCATCGCTGTTTTCGCATTCAGCCGGCCGCCCGCGCAGCGGAGAGCTGCATCCTCCGCTTCACCGCCCCGGCATCATTGAATCCTGATTGGGAACCCGATGACGATCACATCCGGAGCCCGGTCGGGCGACCCGTCCGCCGGAAGACCCCGACGGGCTCTCGCCATTCCGGACTTCTGAACCAAGGAGGTCTTCAACCATGATGGAAAAGTCAACCTCACCGGCCGGGCGAAGCTCGCCCCAGATCGTCCTGGCCGAACCCCTGGTCAAACAGTTGAAGGACTACGTGACCGGCCTGCCGGACAAAGAGGGCCAGTTGATCAACGTCCTGCATCAGGCCCAAGGTATTTTCGGCTATCTGCCCCGCGAGGTGCAGCGCCTGGTGGCCCAGGAAATGGGGGTCCCCCTGGCCCGGGTTTACGGCGTGGTCACCTTCTATACTTTTTTTACCATGACCCCCCGGGGGCGCCATCTCGTTTCGGTCTGCCTGGGCACGGCCTGCTTCGTCAAGGGTTCGATTCGGGTGCTGGACGCCCTCAAGGACACCCTGAAGGTGGAAGTGGGCGAAGTGACCGAAGACGGACGTTTTTCCATCAACACTCTGCGCTGCGTGGGCGGCTGCGCCCTGGCGCCGGTGGTGATGGTGGATGAACGGGTCTTCGGCAACGTCACGCCCACCCAGATTCCGGACATCCTGGCCAATTTCAAATAGAAAGGAGACCGCAAGCATGTCCGTGATCACCAACCACGATGCGCTGACCGCCCGGCGGGAAGCCGCCCGGGCCAAGATCCTGGCCAGAAACCGGGCCAAAACCCTGGTCAACGTCTCCTGCGGCACCTGCGGGATCGCTTCGGGAGCCGAAAAAATTCTGGAAATCATGCGGGCCGCGACGGCCGAACTGGGTTTGCCCAATGTCGAATTCATCCGGTCCGGCTGCATGACCTACTGCTACGCCGAACCGACCGTGTCCATCACCCGCCCGGACCAGGCGCCGGCCACTTTCGGATTTGTTGACGAGAAGCGGGCCCGGGCCTTGGTGAGCGACTTCATCGCCCGGGGCGAACCGGTGGAGGGGGAGATCCCGGTCACGTATGAGCGGGTGCTCCTGTGACCGCGCTCCCGACGGTGAATCACCAATCGATGATGCCACCCGCCCGTGGCGCGGTTACGGCGGCGCCCGGCCCTAATGGGGTTCTGGCGGGGCATCGGACCTATATATTTTAAGGAGGAGGGGATGAAGCATCCTAAAAAGCAACTCCGCCTGGCGACCCGCAACTGCGGATTCATCGACCCCGAAAATCTCGACGATTACCTGGCGGTGGGCGGGTATGAGGCCCTGGCCAGGACCCTGGAGGGCTCGCCTGTGGAGACCGTCGAAACCATCAAGAGATCCGGCCTTCGGGGCCGGGGCGGGGCCGGCTTTCCCACCGGGGTCAAATGGGCCGCGGCCCAGGCGCAGGATTCCGAGACCAAATACGTCATCTGCAACGCCGACGAGGGCGATCCCGGCGCCTTCATGGACCGGGCCGTCCTGGAAGGCGACCCCCACACCATCGTCGAAGGCATGGCCATCGCCGGCTACGCGGTGGGCGCCCAGCAGGGGGAAGTGTATATCCGGGCCGAATACCCCCTGGCCGTCAAACGCCTCAGCCAGGCCCTGGACGATGCCCGGGCCCACGGCCTTCTGGGCCGGAACATTTTGGGGAGCGACTTCAGCTTCGACATTGAAATAAAATACGGCGCCGGGGCTTTCGTCTGCGGCGAGGAGACCGCCCTCATCGCCTCCATGGAAGGCGAACGCGGCGAACCCCGCACCAGGCCGCCCTTCCCCGCCCAGCGCGGCTACCGGGGGCAGCCTTCAGTGGTCAACAACGTCGAGACTCTGGCCAACGTGCCGGCCATCATCCACAAGGGGGCCGACTGGTTCGCCGGCATCGGCACCGCCACCTCCAAAGGCACCAAGGTCTTCGCCCTGGCCGGCAAGATCAACCGGGTCGGGCTGATCGAAGTGCCCATGGGCACCACCCTGCGCGAAGTCATTTTTGAAATCGGCGGCGGCTGCCCGCAGAACAAGGCCTTCAAAGCCGTCCAGACCGGCGGCCCCTCCGGCGGAGCCCTGCCGGCCGCGGCCCTGGACCTGCCCATCGACTACGAAACCCTGGCCGCCCACAAATCCATCATGGGCTCCGGCGGCATGATCGTCATGGACGAGGACGACTGCATGGTCTCCATCGCCCGCTTCTTCGTCGATTTCACCATGGACGAAAGCTGCGGCAAATGCACTCCCTGCCGGGTCGGCGCCCGCCGCCTTTTCGAGATCCTCGACCGGATCACCAGCGGCAAGGGCGAACCGGAGGATCTCGAACGGCTGAAACTCCTGTCGGAAAGCATCAAGGACACCGCCCTCTGCGGCCTGGGCCAGACCATGCCCAACCCGGTCCTCTCGACCCTGACCACCTTCCCGGAAGAATACGAAGCCCACGTGCGCGACCACCGCTGCCAGGCCCGGGTCTGCCGCGACCTCCTGACCTTCGCCATCAACCCGGAAAAGTGCACCGGGTGCCACCTGTGCGCGATCAAGTGCCCGAGCGAAGCCATCGGAGGCGTGCGCAAGAAGCCCCACAGCATCAATCTCAACGAGTGCGTCCGCTGCGGCATCTGTTACGACGTCTGCAAGTTCTTCGCGGTCGTCAAGAAATAGACGGAAGGAGGAACCCCTTGTCCCAGATATTCCTGACCATAGACGGACGCTCGGTTGAGGTGCCGGAGGGCTCCACCATCCTCGACGCCGCCAACCACCTGAGCATCGCCATCCCGACCCTGTGCTACATGCGCAAGACGCAGCTGCGGCCCCTGAACAACCCAGCCTCCTGCCGGGTCTGCGTGGTGGAGGTGGAGGGCCGCCGCAACCTGGCCCCGGCCTGTTCCACCCCGGCCGCCGAGGGTATGGTGGTGCACACCAACAACATGCGGGTGTTCAACGCCCGCAAGGCCGTTCTGGAACTGCTGATCTCCAACCATCCCAAGGAATGCCTGACCTGCGCCAAAAGCGGCGAATGCCGGCTGCAGGCCCTGGCCGACCGTTTCGCCATCCGCAGCTCGCCCTATGAAAACGGCCTGAAGTCCAACTTCCCCAAAGACCATTCCCACTCCATCGTGCGCGACATGAACAAGTGCATCCGCTGCCGGCGCTGCGTGACCGTCTGCAACGAAAGCCAGACCTGCGGCGTATTGTCGGCCATCAACCGGGGTTTCGACGCGGTCATGGCCCCGGCTTTCGACATGAACCTGGTGGATTCGGTCTGCACCAACTGCGGGCAGTGCGTCATGGTCTGCCCGGTCGGCGCCCTGGTGGAAAACGACCACTCCACCAAAGTGCTGGACATCCTGGCCAACCCGGGCGACCGGGTGGTGATCGTCCAGACCGCGCCCTCGGTCCGGGCCGCGCTGGGCGAGGCCCTGGGCCTGCCGGCCGGCACCTCCGTCACCGGCAAGATGGTGGCCGCGCTGCGGCGCATCGGCTTCAAATACGTCTTCGACACCGACTTCGCCGCCGACCTGACCATCATGGAGGAGGCCCACGAAATCCTGGACCGCCTGACCCGACACCTCGGCGGAGACACGAGCGTCAAACTGCCGGTCCTGACCTCCTGCTGCCCCGGTTGGGTCAAGTTCTTCGAACACCATTTCTCCGACCTGCTGGATGTCCCGTCCACTTCCAAATCGCCCCAGCAGATGTTCGGGGCCATCGCCAAGAGCTATTTCGCCGAGCGCCTGGGCATTCCCCGGGAAAAGCTGGTGGTGGTCTCGGTGATGCCCTGCCTGGCCAAAAAATACGAAGCCGCCCGGCCGGAATTCTCCACCGACGGCAACCCCGACGTGGACATCGTCATCTCCACCCGGGAACTGGCCCGGCTCATCAACCTGATGAACATCAGCTTCAACAACCTGCCCGACGAGGAATTCGACGCGCCCCTGGGTGAATCCACCGGCGCCGGCGTCATCTTCGGCGCCACGGGAGGCGTATTGGAAGCGGCCCTCAGGACGGCCGTGGAAGCGGTCACCGGAAAACCCCTGGACCGGATAGAGTTCGAAAACGTCCGGGGGCTGGAGGGCGTTCGGGTGGCTGAAATCCCGGTGGGCGATCTGCGCCTCAAGGTGGGCATCGCCTATTCCCTGGGCAACGCCCGGGCGCTGTTGAACCGGGTCCGGGAGGGCGAGCCCTTCCACGTCATTGAAGTCATGGCCTGCCCCGGCGGCTGCGTGGGCGGCGGCGGACAGCCCTATTACCACGGCAGCATCAAGACCATCCAGAAGCGGGTCGAGGCCCTCTACCTGGAGGACGAGAGCAAGCCCATACGCAAGTCCCATGAAAACCCTTACATCAAGGAACTGTATGAGCGCTTCCTGGGCCATCCATTAAGCGAGAAGGCCCACAAGCTCCTGCACACCCATTACTTCGCCCGGCCTTCGGCCTGACGGCGGCCCCCGGAGGCGTCCGGTCGCCGGGGAGAGACATCGGGAGCTTTCAGGCCGAGCCTGAAAGCTCCCCGGCCCCAGCCGACCAATCCGCCGCCATGCCTGGCGGTTTCGCTTCACCGTCCGGCCGCGCCGGACGAACCATGGCTGACCATCGGCCCCACCAGCCGACGGGCCGGTCGGCCGTTTTCCGCGCGTCTCCTGCAATCAAGGCGAACATGGTGATTTCGATTGATAAAATATATCTTGTTAGAATTGTCATTTTATAGTATACTTAGTAATTGTCCTGCCTGGATGGGGTCTGGGGGAATCCGGATATCAAGCCTGGGCGACCTTACCCCACAAACCGTTGATTTCGCGGCGCGGCCGAAACCGACAGGACGGTTTATATTGCGATCATAAACGGAGAGATGACCGAGAGGCCGAAGGTGCTCGCCTGCTAAGCGAGTGTGGGGTGTAAAGCTCCACCGAGGGTTCGAATCCCTCTCTCTCCGCCAGATTTTAGTACAGAGCAACCCGAAATCGTCCGTTTTCCCTTGAAAACAAAAGATTTCGGGTTTTTCTTTTGTCCGCAAATATCCGGTAAAAACCACCTCCAGCCGGATTCAAACCGGATACGGGACTGGACATTTTCCCCCGCCGCTGATAACCTGATAAAAAATATCCGGTGGAGGTGGGAAATGCCCCTGACAGCGACTCAGATCAATCAAGCTAAACCAAGAGAATCACGATACAATTTAAAAGACGAAAACGGCCTCTATCTGGAAGTCTCGCCGACCGGAAAGAAGCTGTGGCGTGTCCGGTATTGGCTTGATGGTAAGGAGAATCGGATAGGCATAGGCCCCTATCCGCATGTCGGCCTGGCTGAAGCCAGGAAGCGCTGCCTGGAAATAAAAGGACAGATAGCTGATAAAGTCGACCCGGTCAAAAAACGCCGGGAAGAAAAAACAGAACAGCAAGTCATCGAGTCCTCTATATTTTCCAAGGTGGCTCTGTCTTGGTTGGCCACGAAAAAGGACTCCTGGTCGCCGGGGCACGCCGAGACAGTTATTCAGCGCCTTGAATTTAATATTTTCCCTCTGTTGGGTGATGTCCCGATCAAAACTATCACCGCCCCGCAGATGCTGGATGTTTTGCGCCAGATAGAAAAACGCGGAGCTTTAGAAGTGGCCCGCAGAGTGCGGGGCATATGTTCCCAGATTTTCCGGTACGCCATCGCCTGTGGTCTGGCCGACCAGGACCCGGCCGCGCCCCTGGTGGGAGCCTTGCAGCCGCCTCCGAAAAAGCACTACGCTTCCATCACCGATCCACAGCGGGTGGGCCAGCTTTTACGTGACATCGACAGCTACCAAGGCTCCCAGGTTGTTTATTGCGCCTTCAAGTTGTCGCCGCTGCTTTTCGTCCGCCCCGGCGAACTTCGCCAAGCCGAGTGGAGCGAGATCGACCTGGAGGCGGCGGAGTGGCGCATTCCTAAAGAGAAAATGAAAATGCGCAAGCCTCATATAGTCCCGTTATCTCGGCAGGCCCTGGAAATATTTAAGGCCCTTGAACCACTCACCGGTCATGGGAAATACGTTTTTCCGGCCATGACCACCAGCTTGCGGCCCATGTCGGACAACACCATCAATATGGCTTTGCGGCGTATCGGCTATTCCAATGAGGATATGACAGCTCACGGGTTCAGATCTATGGCTTCCACTTTACTTAATGAAAAGGGGTATCACCCCGACGCCATAGAAAGGCAATTGGCTCACAGCGAGAAAAATCACGTCCGAGCCGCTTACAACTATGCTGAATATCTGCCCGAGCGCCGTAAGATGATGCAAGCGTGGGCCGACTACTTGGACGGGTTGAAAATGGCGGCTTCTGAATAAGTTCCGCCTGTGTCGAAAAATATGTAAATTTTACCAGAGGGGCCGAAAATCGAATGAGAGATGAAACGATGGACGCGTTACTTTTAATAGACATCCAGAACGATTACTTCCCCGGCGGCCGGATGGAACTTGTCGGCAGTGAAGCGGCGGGAAAAAATGCGGGGAGTGTCCTTGCAGCCTTCAGAGAGAAAAAGCTTCCCGTCTTCCATGTTCAACACATTTCCACGCGTCCCGGGGCGACCTTTTTTCTTCCCGATACCGATGGCGTCAACAGCCACGCTTCCGTCGCGCCACTGGTCGATGAAACGGTCATCACCAAAAATTACCCAAACTCTTTTTATCAAACGAATTTGCTGCAACAGTTGCGCGATAAGAACATCGCCTCTCTCACCGTTGTCGGCATGATGACGCATATGTGCGTCGATACCACGGTTCGTGCGGCCTTCGACCTGGGCTTCAACTGCACACTTGCGCATGACGCCTGCGCGACTCGCGATTTAGCTTTCGACGGCCAGACGGTGTCGGCCCATCAGGTGCAGACGGCTTTCATGGCAGCCTTAAATGGGACGTTCGCCAAGGTGGTGGATACCGAGACCGTTTGCGGGCTTCTGCGGCAGGGCTAAATCGTGTGATTCGGATATTTTGAGATCGGAAAAGTTCGATTTCCTCTCCTTTTTTTGAAGCCGCTTGTAACAAGGCTGTGTCGCTGGCTTTTCAGTCGGAGGATATGGCGAGTTCTTTCCGAATGGGGAGCGAAAAGAGGAAATTATAGGCAGTTAACAGTTTGTAATCACTTGTAAAATTTATTCATCTCGGATTATTATGGCTCAAGTCGAAAGACTTGGGCCTTTTTCGTATAAGGGGCTGACGCCATAAATCCGAACCGCAAGGAGAATATATGTCCATCCATAAATCACCACCGCAACCTCTGCCTCACGAGGGCTTCATCCGCCTGCCCCAGGTGCTGCACGTGCTGTCCATCGGCAAGACCAGCTTCTGGGAGGGCGTCAAAACCGGCCGCTTCCCCGCCCCGGTCAAGCTCGGTCCCCGCACGTCGGCTTGGCGGGTGGAAGATATCCGCGCTCTGATCTGTCGGCTGTCTGAAGCGGCAAAATAAGTCCACACGGGTTTATCACCTCAGAGCGGCACCCGTGAATACCACGCCCCAAGTCCTCCAAAATTTTCTGGATGGCTTGGGGCATTTTTATATCTTGTGGAGAGTGCGAACGTCGCCCGGGTGGAATCCGAAAAATGCGAAAAGGCCCTCCATGCGCTGTCTGAGTTTCTCACATTCAGCCGCATTGTCTATTCAACCGGCAATCCGCTTACCCTTTCACTTGGAGTCCCGGTAGAGGGCCAGAACATTTCGTAAAAACCTTCTCGTCCCATCAATTCCGCACCGCATAAGTGTCACCCATTGATTAAGAAACAGGAAAAAATGTGGAACAAAGCCAGGAACGCGGCGCTGTTGATCTATGGCCTATGGACGCTTAAAAAAACGACGATATCCGACCGTAGCCTACAGTAGGAGTGTGAGTTAGCCCATAGCCCATAGGAGTCTCAAAAAATGATGTTATCAGTCCGCGGCCCATGATGGAATTCGTAGTCGGTCTATAGTCTACGGGATCTTCAAAAATTGTCGATAGCGCCCAGTAGTCCATAATATGGTTTTGAATGAGCCGCAATGCCTCCCTATTACAACAAATTGACTCATGATCACATAAGAGCGAGCGTATAGGAATCCGGTAAAAAATAATAACGGTGTGCCACCATAGCTTACGGCATATCGCAAGTCGGAGACTGGATAGGTCGAGTGCGCCTACTCCGGCTCTCTCGACCACCCCGCCCGGCTTCATGCCGGGGCCTTATTCGCCGATGGCTCAACGGTAGGAGGAGAAAAAATAGGCCATGCCGAACAGGCGATTTTCTGACCGCCCCGAGTTGGCGATACTGCGCAGCCTGCGTGGATGATGTATTGCTGATGAAATAGGAAGCAGCAGTTTCAGGATGCTCCGGTCGAGATAATTCGTCGGCTGTCTGGTCCCATTATGGAGCTAGTCGTGAGCGGCGGAATGACTACGGCAAGCGTGGATTGATGATGTAGGAGCTGGGTTATTGCTTCAGGTTGCGCTCAGTCAATTTCGGCTGCTCAGGATCTGGCCTGTCATACGTTCGAAATAGATTGGCCCGACTGTTGATGATAACAGCCGGGCCGGATTTTTTTAGCGGCAGTACTTATCCCGGATATCTCTTCATCCAATCTCCGCTAAATTGATGATCTTCACGCCCCGCTTGCAGGCATACTGAGGTAGGCTGTAAAAAACGGACGCCATAGATCATAATGGAGATCAGGAGGAATTTATGACTATGGCAAAATTAGCGAGAGCGCGATACACGAGTGAATTCAAGGCTCAGGCCGTGTCGATGGCCGAGTCCGATGGCCTG
>JAVBLB010000174.1:0-5837 GCA_031553735.1 Candidatus Adiutrix sp. | reverse complement strand
CAGGCCGGTGACCACGGTGACCGGGCCGCCGTCCAGGGCCAACTCCAGCCGGATGTCGGTTTCCTTGGTTTTGCGGGCCACCGTGGCCCGCCGGGGGGAAGACGTCATGTTACCGCCTTTTTTATTATGGCCGCACGGTGGCGGCCCGGTAAAACTTCTGCGGTTGGCCGCTGCCCAACCGCGCCGCCGGCGACGGCCTCGGCAGTCGATATTTCCCGTCGGCGGCGCGGCCGGGGCCCACGCGGCCGCCCTCCGAAGTATTACCGGCCCGCCACCTGGCTGGGGTATGGCGTGAGAAAAGCAAAATTGATGGCGAAATGACAATCCCCAACAATTCTAGCTGATTGTATTTACCTCTCGGGGATTCAGGGCGCAGCCCTGATCCCCGCCCTGAAAACGCCCCTGATGGTCCCGGCCCCCAAACGTTGCGGCCTCGGCCGTCCAGCGAAGCGGGTGCGGAGAGGATGCGCCGACAGGCGCATCCGGCGGGTCCAGGGCTCAGCCCTGGCCCTGGGTTAGAGGAGGGTTTCGCGGTTTTCGCGGCTGTCCATGGGGAGGGCCACCAGACCGGTGCGGGCCATGGCCTTGATCCGATAGGGGGCCAGGCCGGTGATGACCATGTCCACCATGTGGGAGGAACCGACCACCTGGAGGGTCAGGCTTTTTTCGTCCAGGTCGGCGATGCGGGCTCCGAAGGTGTTGGCCAGGGCCATGATCTCCACCCGTTTTTCCGGATCCACGGCCACGGTCACCAGGGCCACTTCGCCGGTGACGGCTTCCGAATATTTCAGATCCCGCACCTCGATGCAGTCGATGAGCTTGCGCAGCTGCTTGGTGACCTGCTCCAGTTCGCGCTCGTCCCCGGAGACCACCAGAGTGATGCGGGTCCGGGCCTCGTTTTCCGTGGGGCCGGCGGCGATGGATTCCACGTTGTAGCCCCGTCGGGTGACCAGGCTGGCGACGTGGGACAGGACGCCGGGTCGGTTTCGGACCAGAAGGGAGATCATTTTTTTCATGGGGTCACCTTGCTCAGCACTCGTAAAATTCGGTCTGGCCGCCGCCGGCGGGGATCATGGGCAGCACGTTTTCCTCGGCCGCCACCTTGAAATCGAGCAGATACGGCCCGGGAGCCTCCATCATGGCCCGAATGGCGTGGACCACGTCCCGGGGCTCGGTGATGCGGCGGCCGGGGATGTCGTAACCGGCGGCGATCTTGACGAAATCAGGGCTGTAGTTCCAGACGGTGCTGGAATAGCGGCGCTGGAAAAAGAACTGCTGCCACTGACGGACCATGCCCAGGCAGCCGTTGTTGATGATGACCATCTTGACCGGCAGGCGGTGTTCGCTGATGGTGGCCAGTTCCTGGATGTTCATCTGGAAGCCGCCGTCGCCGCTGATGAGCACCACCGGCAGGTCCGGCCGGCCGAACTGGGCGCCCATGGCCGCGGGCAGGCCGTAGCCCATGGTGCCCAGGCCCCCGGAGGACAGGAAGCGCCGGGGCTTTTTGGAGACGATGAACTGGGCGGCCCACATCTGGTGCTGGCCCACATCGGTGACGATGACGGCCTCGCCGTCGGTGATGTCGCTGATGGCCCGGATGACCGACTGGGGCTTGATCTCCTGGTCGTCCTGGGGGACCGACAGGGGGTGTTTGCGCTTCAGTTCGTTGACCTGGTGCAGCCAGTCGGGCCGGGGAACGGGGGTGACCAGGTCCAGGAGCCGGGTCAGCACCGTCTTGAGATCCCCGATCACCGGGATGTGGGTGTCGACTCGCTTCCCGATTTCGGCGGCGTCGATGTCCACATGGACCACTTTGGCTTTGGGGGCAAAGCGGCGGACGTTGCCGGCCACCCGGTCGTCGAAGCGGGCGCCCAAGGCCAGGATGAGGTCGGCGTCATAGATGGTCAGGTTGGCGTATTTGGCGCCGTGCATGCCCGGCAGGCCCAGGGCCAGGGGGTGGTCGTCGGGGAAGGCGCCTTTGGCCATGAGGGTGGAGGCGGCCGGGATGTCGTTTTCGGTCAGGAGGCGGAAGAGCTCCCGCTCGGCCCCGGAGGCGGTGACGCCGCCGCCGAGGTAGGCCACCGGGCGCTGGCTGTGACGCAGGGCCTCCACCATGGCTTCCAACTGGCGGGTCTGGATGGCCGGCTCGGGGTTGTAGCCGGGGATGCGCACCGGTTCGATCTCCGGGGGGACCAGGGTGGCGGTCTGGACGTCCTTGGGCACGTCGACCAGGATCGGCCCGGGACGGCCGCTGCCGGCCAAATAGAAGGCCTCGGCCAGGACCTGGGGCAGCTGCTCGGCCTTCTTGACCAGGTAATTGTATTTAGTGATGGGGATGGTGATGCCGTAAATGTCGGCTTCCTGGAAAGTGTCGTTGCCGATGGCCGCGGTGGGCACCTGGCCGGTGACGGCCAGGAGGGGCACGCTGTCCATGTTGGCCGTGGCGATGCCGGTGACCAGGTTGGTGGCCCCGGGGCCGGAGGTGGCGATGACCACCCCGACCTTGCCGGTGGCCCGGGCATAGCCGTCGGCCGCGTGGGCCGCCCCCTGCTCGTGACGGGTCAGGATGTGCTTGAATTTGGCGTCGTATATCGCGTCATACAAGGGAATGACCTGCCCCCCGGGATAGCCGAAGACCACGTCCACCCCGGCGTGTTCCAGGGCGGAAACTATTATCTGGGCCCCGGTGCGGCCCGGTCCTTCCATCGATTTGCTGCTCATGGGCGTACCTTATATTTCAGAATTCTTTACGGTTTTCGAGGGACTGCCTGAGGGTGGCCCCGTCGACATATTCCAGGTCCACGCCGATGGGGATGCCCCGGGCCAGCCGGGTGACGGTGACTCCGCAGTCCCGGAGGCGCCCGGCCAGATAGGTCGAGGTGGCTTCGCCCTCCGGGGAACTGCCCGTGGCCAGGAGCACTTCGCGGATGCGGGGGTGATCCTCGTCCTCGCCGCTGTCTTCCACCCGCTTCAGCAGTTCTTCCACTTTCAATTCGTTCGGCCCCACCCCCGACAGCGGGGCCAGGGCCCCGCCCAGGACGTGATACAGGCCCTGAAACAGGCCCGAGGCGTCCAGGGCCAGGAGGTCGCCCGGCGTCTCCACCACGCAGACCACGCTCCGGTCGCGGCGGGGGTCGCGGCAGCGGGGGCAGGGGTCCTCGTCGGTGAAATTGTGGCACTGGGAACAGAAGCGGATCTTTTCCTTGACCTCGACCAGGGCGCCGGCCAAAGCCTTGACTTCATCCTCCGGCTGGCGCAGGAAAAACAGGGCCAGCCGGGTGGCCGTCTTGCGGCCCAGCCCCGGCAGCTTGGACAGCCGCTCGATCAGTTCTTCCAGGGCCGGCGGGTTGCTTTTGCTCATACATTCTCCCCATCTCGGGGACCGGGGCGGTGAGGGCCCGGTCCAGAGGCGGGTTCCCCCGCCGTAAACGGCCATTATACCTGACCTTGGCCTTGGCCGCAAGATAAGCGCGGCGAGCGCTTTATGGTTTCAGCGGGCGAAACGACCGTTTCGGCGTTCCCGGCGCCAGACACCCCGCCGGGGCTTGGCCATGAACGGGCCGGACGCGAAAAGCGGGGCCCCCTGGAACAGGAGCCCCGCCAAAATCATGCGTACAAGCCGTTTCTTCATACCCGAACGGAGCCAAGCGCCGCCGTGACCGCGTCAAGGACGGGCCGCATCGCCGCCCCGCCGGACGATAGATTCGTTTCGCCGGGCGATAAGGCCGAGACCGCGTGTTCGGTTATACCACCCGGGTGATGTTGCGGGCCCGGCCGATTTCCATGTTGGCGCCTTCCCGGAGGTTGTGCTCCCAGTTGACCCGGGCCTGGTTGTCGGCCTGGAGGTTGGTCTCGTGGCGCAACTGCCCGACGTGGCGGTCGGTGGCCGAGGCGATTTTGGTGTTGGACATGGCCTGCTGGGTGACCAGATCCGGGGATTCGGTGTTGATGCTCATGTCAGGTGCTCCTGGATCAAGACAGCCGGGGCGGAGACTCAACAGCCCCCGTCTTTTCAGCCGCCGGCTTTGCTGTAGACGTAAATCAGGCCTTCAAGGCTGTGGACATTTTTCAGGGCTTCCGGCGAAGAGGCCCGGATATCCGCGTCCAGACGCTGCAGCAGGTGGCCGGCCCGGCCCAGGTCACCCGGGGACGGCAGCCGCAGGGCCCGCTGGTTTTCCGAGGAAACCGTGCCGCCCGGCCCCGCTGATGGGGTGGTGAAACGGGACGACGCGGCCTTCAGCGCCGAGGCGAAATCGGCCCCGGATCCGGCCGGCGTTCGGTCCGGAGAGATTTTATCGGGCGCCTTATTCAAAGAACTAGGCGTAAATTGGAGTATTTTCATGGGCGCCTGCCTTTCTTTCCTTATGGAGTATGGTCCGCGCCGAGTCCGGACCTCAAAGCCCCGCGAGCCCCCGCCCGCCATGGCGGACGAGGGAAACGTGGTCTTCATATAGCTTATCGGAAGCCTTCAGTTGTAACTTGAGGCTTTTTTCAGCTAAACCTGAAGTATTTTTTAAGGTGAAGATCCAGGGTGGGGGCTGAGGCGTGGGAGGGCGCCCGGCGGTTTACCGGCGGCCCCTGAACTGGTCCGGCTTGAAGAAGAAGCCGGGGTTGTCGCGGCGGCCGGCAAAGACGGCGGGCAAGGGCGGCAGGGGTGAGGACCGCCTGATGGCCTGCTCCACGGAACGGTCAAAAGAAGGATTACCGCTGGACCGGGTCATCCGGACGCCGGAGATGCGGCCGTCGGGCTCGATGATGAGGGAGAACCCCACGGTCAGGTCCATCGAAAAACTCAGGCCCAGCGAGTTCCAGTTGTCGCTGAAACGGTTCATGATCAGGCTGTAATAGCGCATGATTTCGGGGTCGGGCCGGTCGCCGTCGCGTGAGCCCAGGGTGCGGGCGTCGCGGCCCAGGGTGCGGGCGGCCATTTCATAGATATTGCCCGGCTTGGCCTCGCGGCCGGGTTTGGCCTCGCGTTTGGGCCGGGGTTCCCGGGCCGGTGGCTGTTCGACCGAGGGCGGGTTCACTTTTGGGGGCGGCGTCCGGCGTTTTTCGATTTTTGGCGGCGGGGCCTGGGCTTTGGGGCCTAAAGGGATGACCTCGTCCGACACGGCCGGGGGGGGCGGAGCCGCTGGCGGCGGGGCTTCGGCCGACGGAGTCGGCGCGCCGTCCGGGGCGGGCTGGTTGGCCGGCGGGGTTTCGGAGGGTTCGGGCAGCGGGGTCGCCCGATCCTGTTCGCCCAGGAGCCGCACGGTCATCACGTTTTCAGGAGGGATGGCGGCCGCGCCGTTCGCGGAGGCGGCCAGGGCCTGGAGCAGAAGATACACCCCCACGGCCAGGTGCAGCCCCAGGGAAATCAACAGCGGCAACCCCAGCGTGACCAACGCCGACGGTCCCGGCCGCGTGTTGGGGCGACCGCTTCTTCGGGCGGACGGCTTGGGCGCGGCCGGACCCCGGGCTCCGGAGGAGCGAAGCGCCGCCGAGACGTCGCCGCGCCCGGGTTGCGGCGGCCGGGCCGAAGGAGCCATCGCCTCCGTCCTTTGGTCCGGATTCGGCCGTGAAGCGGTGGCGGGGGCTTGCGCTCCTTCCGGGTCGCGGCTGCGGTCTTGGGTCATGGGGTATCCGTATCCAAAGCGGCGCCCAGATCGGGCCGATCTGAGCGCCGCCGGAAATGCATTCTCATTGAAGTGCGATCGGCGGCGGACCGCCGGGGCGAAGCGTGATCGCTTCCGCCATGTAAAAGTAAACCATGGCCCCCCAAAAAAGTCAAGGCCCCAGAGGGGCCGGACCCAGGGCGATCGCCTGAAAAGCGGGGTGTGAATCGCGGCGGTCTCGGC
>JAVBLB010000054.1:0-37211 GCA_031553735.1 Candidatus Adiutrix sp. | reverse complement strand
CCCCCTGGACCCCCGAAAGGCAATACCGTTGGGTCAGATACCTGGTCGTAGCGCCGCCGGAACTCGCCTGTACGGCTCAAACACCCGGCGGCGCGGTGAGGGTGTGGGCTGATATCGCCAAATTCTTCCCGTCGAGATCTTAGGCCGTCGCGGCCTGATTGAAATGTCGCCGCAGCGCCAGTTGTTTGAGCCGTACAGGCGAGTTCTGGCGCTGCTTACGGGTCTTGCGGCTTCACTAACGATTCCAAGGGGGTCCAGGGGGCGACAGCCCCCGGCGCGGGTGGGTCCAGGGCAGGGTGCGCGAAGCACCCTCCCCTCCCGGGCGGCGAAGCCGCGCCGGTGGCGGGATCCGGGGCAGCGCCCCGGGCGGACGCCGAGACCGCCACGATTCATCACCCCGCAGGCGATTGCCCAGTGGCCACGTCTTCTTCCGCTTGCCGGGCGCCATCGATTTATGATACATATGATCAAATTGCTATTTGACCGGCGGCGGCCGGAGTGACCGAACCAGGGGGAAACGGGCATGGCGGAGCTGACGGCGGCCGACAAGGCGCTGATTTATCATTTGAGCGGCGATCTGGGCGATTCCCCGACCCCGTATGCCGACCTGGCCGCCCGGCTGGACCGGACCGAGGACGACGTGCTGGCCGCCATCCGCCGTTTCCAGGCCGAAGGTCTGATCCGCCGCTTCGGAGCCACCCTGTGGCACCAGCGATCCGGTTTCGCGGCCAACGCCATGGTGGTCTTCCAGATCGCCCGGGAACGGACCGGGGAGGTCGGGGAACGGCTGGCCCGTCTGCCGTACGTCTCCCACTGCTATCAGCGGCGGTCGGCCCCCGGCTGGCCGTTCAATCTCTACGCCATGATCCACGCCGAAAGCCGGGAGCGGCTCCTGACCATGGTCGAGGAGATGGCCGCCCAGACCCCGGCCGAATCCTGGCGGATGCTGGAGAGCGTCAAGGAACTGAAAAAAGCCTCGCGGCGTTATTTCTCCGAAGCGTCGTCAAGTATTACCATGAACCGACCCGAAAATATGAAAGAAGGCGATAATGGAAAAGTCGAAGAAGCTGTTTGAAGAAGCGGTCAAGATCATTCCCGGCGGGGTCAACAGCCCGGTGCGGGCCTGCCTGTCGGTGGGGACCACGCCCATGTTCGTGGATTCCGGGCGCGGCGCCCGGGTCTATGACGCCGACGGCCGGTCCTATCTGGATTTCGTCAGCTCCTGGGGACCGTTGATCTGCGGACACGCCACCCCCTGGGTGGTCCAGGCGGTGGAGGCGGCCGTTCACCGGGGCACCAGCTTCGGGGCCCCGACCGAGGGCGAGGTCCGCCTGGCCCAGCTTCTGAACCGCCACTATCCGAGCATGGAGATGGTCCGCCTGGTCAATTCCGGCACCGAGGCCACCATGAGCGCCATCCGCCTGGCCCGGGGCTTCACCGGCCGCGACAAGATCGTCAAGTTCCAGGGCTGCTACCACGGCCACGCCGACAGCCTCCTGGTGGCCGCCGGCAGCGGGGTGGCCACCCTGGGCATCCCCGGCTGTCCGGGTGTCCCGCCGGCCCTGGCCGAACTGACCCTGACCGTGCCTTACAACGACGTGGCCGCCCTGACCGAGACCTTTGCCCGGCACGGCGCCGACATCGCCGCGGTCATCGTCGAGCCGGTGGCCGGCAACATGGGCGTGGTGCTCCCGACCCCGGAGTTCCTGCCGGCCATCGAGCGGCTGACCAAAGAACACGGAGCCCTGTTCATCTGCGACGAGGTCATCACCGGCTTCCGCCTCGGCCTGGGCGGGGCCCAGGAGATGTTCGGCCTGAAACCGGACCTGACCACCCTGGGCAAAATAATCGGTGGGGGGCTCCCCCTGGCCGCCTTCGGCGGCCGGCGGGACATCATGGAGCGCCTGGCCCCGGTGGGCCCGGTCTACCAGGCCGGCACGCTCTCCGGCAATCCCCTGGCCGTGGCCGCCGGGCTGGCGGCGGTGGAATACCTGACCCAGCAGCCGCCTTCGTTCTACAACCGCCTGCGCCAGAGCAGCCAGCACCTGGCCGCCGGCCTTCTGGACCGGGCCCGGGCCTACGGCTTCCCGGCCTGCGGCAACCAGATCGGCTCCATGTCCACCCTCTTTTTCACCGAAGGCCCGGTCACCGATTACGACTCGGCCTTAAAGAGCGACACCGCCCTCTACGGCGCCTTCTGGCGGGGAATGCTGGAACGGGGCATCTGGCTGGCCCCCAGCCAGTTCGAGGCCTGCTTCACCTCCGCCGGCATGATCCCCGATGACGTCGAGGAAGCGCTCGACGCGGCCGAGGCCGTCTTCAAGGCGCTGAAGAAATGACTTCCCCGGTTCCCGAAGCCGCCCCGGCCCCTCCGGCCGGGCGCCGGCCGATCGTCGGCCCGGTGGTGGCCCTGGTGCTTTCGGTGGTGGTCTTGCCGGGCCTGGGGCAGATGCTGACCGGCCGCCTGGCCCGGGGGGCGGTGATGGCCGGGGCCATGGCCCTGTGGGTGCCGGTGGCCCTGATCAAGGTCGGGCGCGACCTCAGCCGGATCATGCCGGATCTGATGGCCCGGGCCGCGGAAGGCGAAGCCCTGTCCCTGGGCGACATTCAGCGGGCCCTGGCCCCCGAGGCCGGGGGCCTGACCTGGGTGTTCGCCCCCCTGGCGATCATCTGGCTGTGGACCCTGGCCGATTCCATCGTGTATATGCTGCGCCAACGCGGAAAATGAAGAGGTAAAGAGTCGCCGTGCGTTCAATTCTGTATGACGAGCTGGTGAAACCGGAAGTCGAGGCGGTGACGGACTACCTCGAGCGGCATTCCGTGCCTTCCGGCATCGAAAATCTGTATTGGCTGCCGCTGCCGAAAGAACTGTGGAACCGGGCCCAGGCCCAGGGCCAGGAGGAGGAAGGCTGGGGCGACGACGAGGGCGGCTATCGCCTGGCGGTGGAAGTGGGGACGGACTGGGTGCGCTTTGAACTGCTGGTCCGCTCCGAAAGCCTTCTGAACATCGGCGGGGGCCTGACCGACGAACGCCAGTCGATGTACATCCTCCGCTGGGCCGACCAGATGGCCCAAAAGCTCAACCTGATCTCCTGCGGGCCTGCCTCCGGCTCCGGGGGAGAATAGTTCACCACGTCGCGGGGGCCGTGCGCGCCGCAACGGCGTTTAAACCGGAGATGATCGGCCGCCGGCCCGGCGGCGCCTGAACGGCCGAATCCACGTCATCAGGAGCTGACGCCATGTATCTCAGACCTGAAAATTTGGGCTTGATTTACGAATGTGCCGAACCTAAAAAACTGGACGACGACCGAACCCTGACCCGCCGGGAGATGGGAGACCTCAATCTCCCCAGCGGCCGCGCCATGGCCTGCGACCCCATCGCCTTCGCCCCATACCCTCCCTTCACCGTGGCCGTCAAACCGGGGCGTTACCCGGGGGCGGCTTATGTTCTCAACTACGCCCGGAGCGACGACAACCGGGTGGCCCTGGCCGCCGTCTTTTTTAACGATCAAAAGGCGGTGCACTGGGAAATGGCCCTGACCTCGGAGGCGCTGAGTCCGGAGGAACTGGAAGAGGACGGCTTTTTCGGCTATCCGGTGGATGCCGGCACCGGCGGCTTCATGTCGGCCGAGGCCACCGAATACCAGCGGTCCAGAATGGACGAGGATTACCAGCTCAACCGGGACAAGTATGAAATGAAGGTCGGCGAGGTCTCCGTCTTTATGGGCGGCTTCTTTGATAATCCGATGGACGATCTGATCGATAAATTCCACGAAACCTTCGTCCCCACCTATGGATTACTGAACCAAGAGCTGGAAGGGAGCGGCGGGCTGAACATGCTGATGTTTTCCAGCGGCTTCGGGGACGGCCGCTATCCTTCCTATTTCGGCTATGACCAAAACGGTCAGGTCTGCTGCCTGGTCACCGATTTTCTGATCATCGACGCCCAGGGCTTCTAATGCCGTTGCGGCATGTACTGTTGAAAACGCCGGCCCTTTCGGGGGGCTACGCCATCGGCTTTGAGGAGAAAACTATGATCGCCAGAAAGATCGGATTGTTGACGGCCGGGCTCATCAGCCTTTTAGTCCTGGCCGCCTGCGGCGACAAGGGCCCCGCCCCCATCGACCTGCCCTCCAACCCCATCGAGCGGGCGGCCGTCCAGGGCCTGGTCACCAGCTATCGCGACAGCACCATGTGGCAGATCCAGAATCCAAAGGTCCTCCGGATCACCCCGGTGGCTCCCAACGCCCTGCTGCTGCAGGATCACGACCCCAAAGAGCTGTATTGCGTCTGCGTGGAATACGAAGCCCGCTACAAGGTCGGCTGGACCACCGCCGATGCCAGCCCCTGGGAGCGCACCGTCCGGAACCTGCTGGTGATGCGCACCCAGGGTGACGCCATCACCGCCATGCGCCCCATGAACATCTGCCCCGCCTTCTGCGAATAGAAGGCGGCTTTGGCGCGTGACCCCGTTCGGGGCCTGGGCTATTCCACCACTTTATAGGCCTGGCCGTCGGCTCCGAAGAACGACAACCGGGCCCGGGCCCCCTCCCCGGCGCTGAAGGCGGCGATGGGCCGCCCCCGGCCGTCGGCCAGGGCCAGGCCGCCCTCCCGCTGGTCCCGCCAGAGCGCCACCCGGTCCCGGCCGCCCTCGTCCCGCAGAATCATGGTCGGCTCGCCCCGGTCACTCAACCCCAGGATGGCCCGCTCGCGCCCCTGGGCGTCGGCCAGACGGAAGGCCGGCCGGCCCTTGGCGGTCAGGGCCACCTGGACCTTGGCCGCCCCTTCCTGGTCCCGCAGCCAGAGGTGGGGCTCCCCGGCGTCGCCGAGGCCCATTTCCAGCCGATATTCCCCGGCGTCATCCAGCATGAAGAGTCGAGGCTTGCCCCGAACCAGGGTCAATAAAAGCCGGGTCCGGCCGCTTTCGTCGGCCAGGCGCAGTTCGCCGGCCACCAGGGTCTTCCGGCCGTCGGCCGAGGCCGGGGAGGCGGAGACCAACCAGAAGGCCGCCAGCCCCCCCAAAAGACCGCACAGAAAGGCCAGGCCAAAAAACAGGGCCGGGGGCAGGGGCCGACCGCCGGGGTTCGTGGGCACGGTCATCGGGGCGGCGGGCGGGCTCTTCGGGGCGCTGGTTTTTCCGGGGAACATGGGGTGACCTCTCAAGAGCCGCCGAGGGGCGGGCTGGAAATGACGACGACGGGCGCGCCGGGAACTCGGCGGGCCGGCCGGTTTGAAAAGGCACGTCGATCCTGGTATGATACAAAACCGTGAAACAACCACCAAGGTTCCGGCCGGAGGCGGCCGGGTCCCGAACAGCGGCGGACGACCCATGACGGATCCCGAAATGATCGATACGGCGGCTGGCGCCATTATAGAGGAAGAGCCCCCGGGCGGGCAAGCCCCGGAGGATCCGGCCCGGCCGGTCGTCTTCCGGCCGGCTCTCCGGTCGATGTGGTTTCTGTTTTTTGGCCTGCTGCTGGGCCCGGCGATCATGTTTTTCGAACGCGACCCCGACGGGAGCCCGACCAAATGGCTGGCCCTGAGCCTGTTGAGTCTGGCCCTGATCATCCACCGGCTGAGCCTGCGCTATACCCTGGCCGACGGCCGGCTCACCGCCCGGTCCTGGTGGGGGCTGGCCCGGGACGAAACGGTGGGGCTGGCCGGCATCACCGAAGTTCGGCCCATGCAGGGCTTCGCCGGCCGCCTGGTGGGCTGCGGCCATCTGGAGGTCCGAAGCTGGGCTCCGGACGAACCGGGTCTGGTGCTCCTGGGCCAGCCGGACTGCTGGCGGCTGGCCCGCCGGCTCGAAAGCTTGGCGGAGACGGCCAGAATGGGGATGAAGGCCGGCGAATCGTCATCCCGCCCCGATCGCTCCACGAACGACGGCCATGGCCCAGATTGAGTATTACACGACCCTGGGGGTCGGCCGGCAGGCCGCCTCGGAGGACATCAAACGGGCCTATCGCCGCCTGGCCGTGCAATGGCACCCCGACCGCAACCCCGGTTCCCGCCTGGCCGAAGAACGCTTCAAGGCCATCGCCGAGGCCTATGCCGTCCTGAGCCACCCGGCCCGACGACGGCAGTACGACCTCCTGGGGCCGGCCGAATTCAAGAATGAATTCAGCCGCGAGGACATTTTCCAGGGCTTCGAGCCCGGCGATTTCTTCAAGCTCTTCGGCCTCCCGGAAGCCCGGGAGACCCTGGCCCGCATCTTCAACGACCAGCCGGCTCCGGCCCCGGCCGATATCCAGGGGGGCGGCTCCCGGCTGAGCGACTTCTTCGCCGGCTTCGGCCAGAAAGGCCCGGCCCGGGACCGCCGGTCGCCGGACATTCTCGTCCTCTTACAAATCTCCTTCAAGGAGGCCGCCCTGGGGGCGGAAAAATTCGTGGCCTACAACACCGCCGGAGGGGCGGTCAAGGTGCCGGTGAGCATACCGCCGGCCGCCCGGCCCGGCCAGCGGCTGGTGATCCGGGACCGGGGCCCGTGCCCCCCCGGCGGCCAGCCCGGCGACGTGGTCGTCACCCTCTCCATCAGCCCCGACCCCCACTTCAGCCGCCTCGGCGCCGACCTCCTGACCACTCTGGAACTGAGCGCCCGGGAACTGGCCGAGGGCTGCCGCCCCCTGGTCACCGCCCTCACCGGCCAAACCCTGCGCCTGACCATCCCCCCCGGCACCACCGCCGGGGCCACCTTCAAACTCCCCGGCTACGGCCTGCCTAAACCCGACGGCGCCAAAGGCGACCTCCTGGTCCGCCTCAAAACGTGAAGGCGCTCGACCTGGGGGGCGCCGCCCCCAAACCCCTGCCAGGGGGCGCGCCCCCTGGACCCCCTCCGAACCCGGCCGGGGACGGCCGGTTTCGGACTGGTTCACGGGCGTCGGGTCCCCAAGCCGCGGCGTGGGGACTTGCGCGCCCAAGAAGGCAGGGAGGCGACTGAGCCTGTTCCCGGACGATCAGTTTCAGCCAGGCCGCTTTTCGGCGGCGCATTGCCCCATTCGGGGCTCAGGGGCTGCCGAGTATCAGGTCAGGCCGGCCGGCAATACTTCTTCGGGCGGCCTGGCCGTGCGACCGACGATATCGCCGTCTTGGCGGGTACTTGGCATGGCCCCTCAGCCCGGGCTTGATTTTTGACGCCGATATGATTACAGTAAAACAAGAAATATTGGATTTTTTTCGATGCCCGGCCGAGAGCGCCGGACCACCCGACAGGAGATACCCCATGCAGGATTTCACCAATTACACGCCCAACCAGTCGCCCCAGAGTTCCATGGCCCGGGCGGCCCTGAGTTCCGAGGCCATTTTCTTTCAGCGCATTTACGGCTGGATGTTCGCCGCCCTGGCGGTAACCGCCGGCCTGGCCTTCGTTTTGTCCACCTCGACCACCTGGCTCAACCTGATGCTGAGCGGTGGCGTCGTGTTCTGGGTGGTTGGCCTGGCCCCCCTGGGGCTGGCCCTCTACCTTTCCGCCCGAATCGAACACCTTTCCGCCGGGGCCATCAGGATGTTTCTTCTGGCCATCGCCGCCCTCTTCGGCGGCACCCTGGCCGTGCTCTTCGTCATCTACCCCACGGCGGCCTTCGTCAAAGCCTTCGTCTGCACCGCCGGCATCTACGGGGCCATGGCCGCCTACGGCCTGGTGACCAAGCGCTCGCTCCAGGCCTGGGGCAGCTTTCTGTTCATGGGGGTGGTGGGCCTCATCCTGGCCAGCATCGTCAATATGTTCATCAAGAGCGGCCCCATGGATTTCGTCATCTGCATCATCGGCGTCCTGGTCTTCGCCGGACTCACCGCCTATGACCACCAAAAGCTGCGGGTCATCCACTTCCAGGTCGAACAGCAGGGCGGCGGAGCCGAAATGATGAACCGTTTTGTCATGCTGGGCGCCTTGACCCTCTATCTCGATTTCATCAACCTCTTCCTGTTCCTCTTGCGGATTTTCGGACGCGGCAACGACTGACCAAGGCTCTGGCCCTGGACCCACCGGATGCGCCTGCCGGCACATCCTCCCCGAACCCGCATCATTGCCCTACCGGGCAATCTCTGGTTATCGCCCGGTAGGGCGCTTAGCTGGACGGCCGAGGCGGCAACACCTGGTCGGCCGGGACCATCGGGGTCATTATCAAAAAAGCGGGCGCCCGGCGGGCGCCCGCTTTTTTGTCCCCCCAAGCGTCCAATTTTACTTGGGGTCCAAGTGGAAGGTGATCTGGGAATCGGGAAAATGCTCGCGGATGCTGTCGGCCACCAGTTCGCCCAGGGCGTGGGCCTCCTCCACGCTCATGGCCCGGTCGACGATCAGTTCCATGAAGACGATGCGGCAGGAGCCGGAGCGACGGGTGCGGATGGCTCCATACCCCTTGATCCCCGGGGCGCAGGCCTCGATGTGCCGCTTGACCAGGGTCAGTTCCTCCCGGGTCAGGCTGCGGTCCAGAAGCTGCCCGAGGGCCTCCCAGGCCAGATGGAAGCCGGCTTTCAGGATCATTAGGGCCACCACCAGGGCACAGAGCGGGTCGAGAAAATACAGGTTCAGCCCGGGGGCCAGGTATTCTCCCAGCATGATGCCCCCCAGGGCGGCGAAAACTCCGAAGGAGGTGTAGACGTCGGTCCGCAGGTGCCAGGCGTCGGCCACCAGGGCCGCCGACTCGGTGCGCCGGCCCACCCGGAACAGAAACCGGGACACCAGGATGTTGACCACCCCCGACAGCAGCATCACCAGGGCCCCCGCCCCCAGTTTCGGCAGCGGCCCGGGCTCGAAAAAGCCTCGGATGGCCTGCCAGATGATCAGCCCGCCGGCGGTCACGATCAACAGGGCCTCGAACAGGGCGGCCAGGTGCTCGGCCTTGCCGTGGCCGTAGGGATGGTGGCTGTCCGGGGGCCGCTCGGCCACCCGGATGGAGACGTAAGCCATCAGGGCCGCCACCAGGTCCATCCCCGAGTGGACGGCCTCGGAGATGATGGCCACCGAACCGGTCCACAGGCCGGCCGCCAGCTTCAGCACCACCAGGCTGGTGTTGGAGAGGATGGACACCAGGGCCGCGCCGGATTTTTCCCGCCCGGCGGCGGGCGTCCCCGGGCTGTCCTTGATTTCCGATCCGGCCATGTGTATCCTCACTAGTGCTACTGCGTCGCCGTTTCCAGGCCTCTGAAACACGGAACCGCTCGAAGAGCGGTTCGCGTCGCGGGGCGAAAACAATGTGATTATTAAATACTCGATGAGGCCGAGGCGTTTTCGGCCCGCCGAAGGGCCGCCGTTCACCGGGAAAGTTACAAACCCCGCCGGATCATAAAGTCGGTGGTGAATTTCTTGGCTTTGTCCGCGGCGGCCTGGGCGGCGGCCTGGGTGTCGAAAGGCCCCTGGGCGACGATCCACCAGTCGCCGCCTTTAAGACGGGGGAAGGCGTTGTTGTCCAGTATCTCCACGTTCAAACCCCGGCTGCGATACTGGGCCTGGCGGCGTTCGGCCTCTTCCCGCCCGCTTTTTTTGGGAATGCTGTGGAAGATGACCAGCCACTGCTCGATTTTCACCGCGGGCTGATCGGAGGCGGCCGGAGCGGCCGGGATCGGCAACGGGGCGGTGGCCGCCGAGTCGGGGGTCAGGGTCCCGGTGGCGCTGCCGGTTTCGACGGGCGGAACCGGGGTCGGAGCCGGTTCCGGTTCGGCCCGGTTCTCCGAATTCGTGGTCACCTCGACTCCGACGTCCAGAGCCCGATTCAACAAACCGAATTTATCGACCGTATACAGAACCAGCCCGGCCAGGATCAGCCAGGCCGCCAGCGAGGGCAGCACGATGCCGAGACCGGCCGACGACCGGCCGCCACGTGCGCCTCGGGCGCCGCGGTAGGACTTTTTCTTGTCGCGGGACAGAAGTATGGTCAGCAGGCGACCGGGGGCCAAAAAAAGATCTTTAAGCATGGTGGCCTCGTTTCGCGATGCCCCAAAGGGCCAAAGCGCCGTCGCAATCGCGTGGTGTCCGGATCGCGGCGGCCGGGACGGAGGCTCCATCGCCTCCATTTAGTATCTTACTGTAAAAAACGGTTTAGTTCAACTTTTCTCTGCCCCGGGCGGCCCCTGGCCACTGGACAAGCCGACGGAAATATGGTAAGCGAATGAAGGTCGGAGACGATCGGTCTCCGCCAACCGTCGCGACACGCCAGGGCGAGGCTCGCGATGGCGCTTCGCCCCCCCCCCCGGGGCTTTGTCGTGACCATGCTCCCCTGGGAGCCAGACGCCGCCGTGACCGCAACTTGGGCGGGCCACGGCGGCCGGGATAAAGTGTTATGTTTCCCCGACCCATTATGCTGGGGCCTCTGAGCGTCAACTTCTACGGCCTGATGGTGGCCGCCGGAGTGCTGGCCGCCCTGGCCCTTTTTTCCCTCACCGCCCCGAAGCGCCGCATCGAGCCCGCCTCGGCCCGGGATTTCTGTTTCTGGATGATCCTGGCCGGCCTTCTGGGCTCGCGGTTTTTTTACGTGCTTTTCCACTGGCCGGAGTTCGCCGGCCAGCCCGCCGCCGTTTTCGCCTATTGGCGGGGCGGCCTGATGTTCCAGGGCGGGGTGGTGGCAGCCCTGGCGGTGTCGCCCTTTTTCCTGAAACGATACGGATTGGTCTTTTGGTCGGCGGCCGACGTCATGACGCCGTCCCTGGCCCTGGGGCAGGCCTTCGGCCGGCTGGGCTGCTTTTCGGCCGGCTGCTGTTACGGGCGGCCCGTGGAGGCCGGCAACCCGCTGGGGGTCGTCTTCCCGCCCGGGTCGCTCGCCCCGGACGGGGTGCCCCTGTGGCCGACCCAGCTTATGGAATCCCTGGGCCTGGTGATTCTGGCCGGGCTCCTGGTTCTGGCCATCCGCTCCGCGAGCGCCGCCCTTCGCCGGCCGGGCCGGGTGGCGGCCCTCTATCTGCTTGGCGCGGGGCTGCTGCGGTTGGGCACGGAATTTCTGAGGGGCGACTATCGCGGCGATCCCCTTTTCTGGAACTGGCCCCCCACCACGCTGACCGCGCTCCTGGCCGCCGGGCTGGGCCTGGTCTTCGTCATCCGTCAACGCCCGCCGGCCGGAAGCTGAATCAGGGCAACGGGGTCGGCCGACCACGGCCCTTCCCGGCCGGGTATTTCACGGCGGTTTCATTTTTAACTTGAATTTCTTTTCACCTTGAGGTAAGAAAGCATAATGACCAGCAAGGAAGAAGGAGGAGCATTTTGGATCTGCACGCACTGAGGTATTCCACCGAGAGGCTCTGGGTCCGCCTGGAAGACGACAATCAGGCCACCATCGGGCTGACCGACGAAGCGCTGGAAGACTTTGACGAACTGACCAAAATCCGCCTGCCTGCGGAGGGCGACGAGTTCTCCAAGGATGAACCCTTCGGCCGCCTTTTCGTGGGCAGCGGCACCGGCCTGCGGCTTCTGTCCCCGTTGAGCGGGGAAGTGATGGCCGTCAACGAGGACATCGTGGACGCCCCGGAAGCCATTTTGGAAGACCCGTATGAAGAGGGCTGGCTCATTCGCCTGGATCTCACCTCCATGAGCGAATACGACGACCTCATGACCCGGGAGGAATACGACGAGTTCATCGACGATGAATTCGGGGACGACGGCCTTGACGACGAAGACGAGGAATACGACGACGACGAGGAAGGCCTCGAAGAGGAAGACGACGACGATTATTATTACGACGACGACGACGAGTGATTCGCCGCCGATCCGATCCCGAACCGAAAAAGCCGCCCCTCCCAAGGGCGGCTTTTTTCGTCAACGGTGGTAATGCAGGGCGGCCAGGGGCGGGGCGGGCCGCAGCCCCAGGCTTTGGTACAGCCCCAGGGCGGGCAAGTTGTAGGAGGCGGTCTCCACTTTCAACTGAACGGCCCGGCCCTGAAGGCGATTGAACATTTCGGCCAGGATCAGCCGCCCCCAGCCCCGCCGCTGATAGGGCGCGGCCACGGCCAGGATGGACAGCCGGGCCTCCCGGCCGGCCAGGCAGGCCGTGGCCAGGCCGACCACCCGGTCTTTCTTGCGGTCCCACAGCACCACAGCCGGGTCGGCCCGGCCGGCCAGATCGTCATGGGCGATGCGGGTCCACAGCCGCCGGGCCACCTCCGGCCCCGGATCGGGATCGTGGCGGAAATGTCCGTCGTAAAAAAAATCCCCCAGGCCGGTCACCACGTCCCCGGCCAGGCCCGGCAGGTCCTCCGCCTCCAGAAAAAGAAAGCCGGCCGGCGGAACGGTGAGGGGGACTTCCTCATCCCGGCCGCCGCCCGGGCCTTCCGGGGTCCGGTCCACCGGCCCCTGGAGCGAGGCCAGGATTTCCGCCAGCACGAAGTTTTCCGCCAGAAACCCCCGCAGCACCGCCGGATCGTGAAAGGTCTTGACGGTGATCAGCCGCCGGTCCTGGGCTTCGGCCAGGGCCACCGCCTGGCGGGCCAGTTTCCGGACCCGCTCCTCCCGCTCCCGCTGATCCTCCACCACCATGAACGGCCCCAGGAGCCGGGCGCAGCCGAAGCCGAAGAAATCGCTTTCCCAGGGCGAGGGCAGGTAGACCGCCAGGCCCCGGGCCGGGTGGCGCTCTTCCACCCAGACCGGGGCGGCCTCGCCCCGGCCGACCCGGGCGGCCAGGTCGCGGATGAATTCGGGATCGAGCGTCGGGTTCCACAAATCTACCGGGCGGCCCACTTCGCGGATTTCCCGCGACAGGAGAGTCAGGGTGCCGGCCACGATGCGGGCGGCCTGGAGATCACGGTAATCGGAAGCGGGCAAAGGCGGTCCTCATTTTTCCAGGCGAGCCGGCGGCACCGGCCGCCCCGGCTCAACTGCGGCCCGACGGGGCCTTGAACAAATCGTATTTGGTGGTGTTGTGGTAGCAGTTGCGGCAAACGGTCCGGGCCTCGTGGCCCAGGCCGCGCCCCACCAGATCCCGCTGTTCATTCATCCCCCGGCTGTGCCAGGCCTGGTGGAGACTGATCTCCCCCACCCGGCCCAGGCTGTGTTCCGGCAGCCCGTCGGCGTCCTGGCCGCAGAACTGGATGAGGCCGTCATATTTCACTTCCAGGGCCAGGAAGACGTCCACGCAACGGCCCCGGGTCAGGCCGCCGGATTGGCGGTCCAGGAAGGGCTTGACCCGGTCCACCTCCCGGACGAAATTCAGGTTGGTCAGGTCCACCGCCACCTTGTCCACCACCGTCAGCATCTCGGTCACGAAGGCTTCCGGATCGGCCGCCGCGGCCTCGTCGGCCAGTACCGAGGTCAAGAGGCTGAGAAAGGGCCTCTCCGCCGCGCCGCGCCGGTCGGCGGCCATCTCCATGTTGGCCCTGAGGCGGGCGTAGCTGGATCGGCGGCGGTTGAACTCATACTGTTCCGGGGTCAGGCCCTGCATGGAAAACTGCAGGTCATCCACCCCGGCCTCCAGGAAACGGTCCATCAACTCGGGGGTCAGGGCCAGCCCGTTGGTGTAGATTTTCAGCGGCCGCCCGGTGGCCTTGATCAGGGCCGCGGCTTCGGCTATCCGGGGGTAGAGCAGCGGCTCGCCCCAGCCAGTCAGCCGGATCCCGCACTGGTCATACCGCGCGGCTTCGTCGACGATGCGGCGGAGCGTATCCGGGCTCATGTCCCCCAAGGGGCGGCGGCTGGTCTGGCGGGAGCAGAAAAAGCAATCCAACTGGCAGCGGTTGGTCAGCTCCAGGTTCAGCCAGAAGGGGAAATCCCGGGGCGGATCATACTCCGTCAGCCACCCGGGGGAGGTGTACAGCCAATAAAACGGATCGCTCTGCGGTCCCCGGCGATAGCGCAGCATGGGCCACCCCTTGACGGATTATGAAAAGATGGAGGCGATTGAGCCCTCGTCCCGGCCGCCGCTGCACACCCATGACGATGTCGCGGCGGCGCCCAGCCCCACCGGGGCCCGGCCGGTCACCCGGCCAGACCCTGATAGATGTAAAAGCCGCCCAGAATCAGGAAAACCGCCCCGGCCATGGTCTTCAGGGCCCGGGGAGTGACGACCCGGCAGATGGCCGCCCCGAAGACGACCGCCAAGAGCGTGGACAGCACCAGGGCCCCGCCCGAGGCCACAAAAACCTCCAGGGCCGTGGCCGCGCCGCCGGCCATGAACATCAGGGTGGCCACCTGGGTTTTGTCCCCCAGTTCGGCCATGAAAACGCTGGAAAAAATCGGCAGCATATTCTTGGTCCGCATCAGCAGCTCTCCCCAGAAGACGAGGGCTTCAGCCCCTGGCGCAGAAAAATCAGCCCCATCACCACGAACACCGCCCCGGCCCCGATGCGCAGAAACTGCGGGGGGACGACCCGGCTGACGGCCGCGCCGAACAGCACGGCCAAAAGGGTGGACAGCAACAGGGCCAGGCTGGAGGCCCAAAAGACCTCGCTTTTGGAACAGCCGCCCCCGGCCATGAAGCAGACCGTGGCCACCTGGGTTTTGTCCCCCAGTTCAGCCATGAAGACGCTGGAAAAAATCGGCAGCATGACCCCCAGGTCCATTGGTTTCCCCTTTCGAAAAAGGACTTTTCGAGAATTTTATAGTATAGCACACTCACCGCGAAGTATAAAGCGCGTGCATCATGAAAAACAGGGCAGTCGCTCCTTATCTCCTTATGTGGGGTGATGAATCGCGGCGGTTTCGGCGTCCGCCGGGGCGCTGCCCCGGACCCCGCCAGGGGAGGGCCCTGCGCGGGCCCTGCCCTGGACCCACCCGCGCCGGGGGCTGACGCCCCCTGGACCCCCGAAAGGCAGTACCGTTGGGTCAGATAGCTGGTCGTAGCGCCGCCGGAACTCGCCTGTACGGCTCAAACACCCGGCGGCGCGGTGGCAATTTGAGCTGGTATCGCCATATTCTTCCCGTCGAGATCTTTGGCTGTCGCGGCCTGATTAAAATGTCGCCGCAGCGCCAGGTGTTTGAGCCGTTCAGGCGAGTTCTGGCGCTGCTTATGGGTCATCGCGGCTTCACTGACGATTCCAAGGGGGTCCAGGGGGCGACAGCCCCCGGCGCGGGTGGGTCCAGGGAAGGACTCGCGCAGAGCCCTTCCCTGGCGGGGTCCGGGGCAGCGCCCCGGGCGGGCGGCCAACACCGTCGCGAAGAGCTTCACCCGAAAAGCATCGTGAGCCCGGTATTATTGATGATGGAGAGACGGGCGATATTCAAATAGCGAAGTAAGGCTTTCCATCGGATACATACAAGGCTTGTAACGTGTAAAATTGATGAGAAACACTTTGCCCCTGGTTTGCCTGGAGGCAAGGTCGCACTTATGGACGAAATCATCCCCACTGTCTTCCACGACCATTTCAAAGGTGCTGACCTGAAAACGAAAAACGTTGAAAGAAAACGATGAATCATTGTCAGCGGCGCTTCGCAGTCTCGGCCCAAGCGTAATTTCATGGTCGAGATAGACAACATCATCTATGGTTATTTTTTTTACTATCGCCGGTGTATTATCCTGATTGCTAACAGTGAACGAGTAGTGAAATTGCGGAACAACCGCTTCGGCGAGCAATAAGAAATACAGAACATAACCCAGGGCGATGGGATCCCCGGCTGGAAACAGCATAAGAGCCCCTTATTATAAAAAAGTTTTCTTCTACCGAAAAAAGAAGGGGCCCTGGGGCCCCTTCTTTTTTCGAATCAGCTCTCAAACGCGGGCGGCCGGCACCCGGGGGTCACTTTTGCCGGGGCGGCATCTCGCCGATGTGGAACTCGACCCGGCGGTTGCGGGCCCGGCCTTCCTCGGTGTTGTTGGTGGCCACGGGCCGGGTCTCGCCGAAGGACTCCACGGTCAGGCGGGAGGGCTCCACGCCGTATTTGACCAGATGGTCGAAGACGGCTTGGGCGCGGCGGCGGCCGAGGCCCATATTGTACTCCGGCGAGCCCACGTTGTCGGTGTGGCCGGCGATGAGCACCCGGGGCAGCTGCGGGTTGCGGTTGATGATTTCCGCCGCGTGCTGGAGGCGCGGCAGGAAGGCCGGCTTGACCACGGCCTTGTCAAAATCGAAGAACTGGGAATAGGCGGCGATCCAGCAACCCCGCTCATCCACCGGCGCCCCTTTGGGGGTGTTGGGGCAGATGTCGTCCGCGTCGCAGACCCCGTCACCGTCCTGGTCGGCGCAGGGCACGGCGTCGCTGGGCCCGAAGATGTCCATCATCATGTTTTCGAAGGCCACCTCGTCATCCAGCATCAGGCAGATGTTGTAGGCCTTGCCCCCGCCGGCCTGGGCGATGTCCTTGGCCAATTTGACCGCCGAATTCTGGCGGGTGATGTAGAAGGTGTAGACGGCCAGTTCGCTTCCGTAGCGCCGGCGGATGTTGCCCGCGCTCTGCACCGGCTGGCCGGAGCCGATGGATTCCTCGAAATCGGCGAACATCAGGATGGCCTTGGGACTGGGCATGTTCTGGAGCTCACCGTCGGATTCGTTGATGGCCGTGGCGAACGGGGACACGGAATCGGCGGCGATGAGCCGGGCGATGGAATCTTCGAACTCGTCGCGGTTATAGTTGGAGGGCCCGTAGTACAGGGTGGTGAAATCGCGGCGGGTGATGGCGATCTTGTAGCCGAAAACCCGCAGGGCGGCCGTGTAGGGATGGTTGGGGATGCGGTGGTTCATTTTGCGCAGCAGGGCGCCCACGGCCTCCTCCTTGATCCGGCCCTGGCAGTCGGCCATCCGGCGCATGCTCGAGGATAGGTCCACCAGGACGTCGAAGCTGGACAGCCGCGAGCCGCCGCCGTAATCCGCAAAACTCCCGCCGCCCGTCTTGGCCTGGGCCATCAGCAAGACCGGCGCGGAGCCGTCGTCGTCACCGGCCGAAGGGGCCGGCGAAGGCCGGGCCGAACTGTTGCCGGAGGAAACCGGGGGGGCGGCCTCGACTGGCCCGGGGGCGACCGGGACCAGGCCGGGCATGTTGTCCCCGGGGGCCAGGCCGGCCGGCAGCCCGGCGCCCGCCTGCGGAACGCTTCCGGCCGGCGGCACCAGGCCGGGCATGCTGTCGCCCACTTTAAAACCGTCGGGCAGGGCACCGGGCGCGGCGGCCTTCTGCTGTTCACCCTGGCCGTAAGTGGAGAGCCCGCCCGTCGGCACCTGCCCTTCCACGTTCTGGCCGTAAGCCGGCACCCGTTCAATGGTCAGGCCCAGTTCCTGGGCCTGCTCCGGGCTGACCGGCTCGCCGTAAGTCGGAGTTTCGGCCACCGGCAGCGGCGGGGCCGCCGGCTCGGACATCGCCGTCCCGTCGTCATAGCCGAAAACCGGAACACCGTCCCCAAGTTCGGCCGGCTGCCCGTCCGCCCCGATCATCGCCGCCCCGGCTTCGGGAGCCGCCGCCGGGGTCTGGGCGTCGGCGGCCGGGAGAGCCGCTTCAGCCGAGGCGGACGCCTCGGCGGCGGTCTCGTTTTTGACCACGAATTCCTTGATGACGCCCTGCTTCTTCAGGGTCTCGGCCGCCACCGCGGCGTCGCTTTCGGTCTCAAAAGGGCCGACGTAGACCCGGCTCCACAGGCCGCGTTCGGGCAGCTGTTCCGCCCGGGTGAAGGCCGGCACCCCCAGATCGAACAGGCGGGAGGCTTCTTTCTGGGCCGCCGCCTCGTCCTGGACCGACATGACCTGCACCACCACCTCGGCGCCGGCCGGCCGGGCCAGGAGGGCGCAGATGAGGAAAACGAACATTCCCAAACGACGGATAAAGAGTGTGCGCATTTTTTAGTATCCTTGGGCGGAAAGGGGAATCAACGAAAATCACCCGTATTTTTCAAGTAAACGCTATCTATTGTATCAGAAAACGGAAAACGACACAACGGCCTTGTTGGCCGCCGGCCGCCTTCGGGCCAGGGCGCGGCCGGTAACGCCCGGCCGGCTTACTACATCCGAGCCGGGCTCTTCCCCGGGCCGGCCGGGTTTCGCGGTCTTGATGCTCTTCGCTTAAAGGCCGGGGTCCTCGCCGTCTCGTTCCGACCGCCCCGGGTTCACTGATCTGACGGCCCCGGCGACGCCGGGGCGCCGCCCCCTCACCGCGACGGCGGCGCGGCCCAGACGACCACGGGCTTGCTCCCGCCCACGCTGCCGCCGGGGCCGGAACGGCCGTACATCGAGCCGCCGCAACCCGCCAGAATCAGGGAAACCGCCACCAGCAACACCATCTTTTTCATGCGCCACCTCATCAATTAGGATCGTGGGAATACAGCCGCGACGGCCGGCCGCATCGGCGGCGGCCGCCGCGATCTGGAAAAATCATTGCGGCGAAGTCGGCGATGGAGCCGACTGCGGCGGGGCCGGCTGGCCGCTCAGGGCGGCCAGTTCGTCCGTGGCCACCTTCTGCCAGAAGGGGTCGGAAGATGTGAGCAGCAACTGCAGGGCCGCGGCGTATTTTTCCGGCCGCAGCATTTTTTTATAGGCGTTGGCGATGGCGTACAGCGTCTCGGGGGAGGCGTCCGGGGGCCGGTTGGCCAGGGCCGCGTCGTAATTGCGCTCGGCATCGGCCACCCGGCCCAATTCCTGGTAGACCTGGGCCAACTGGTTGTATTTCAGGAACCGGCCGGGCAGGTCGGCCCGGGGGTTGTCGGCCCGGCCCAGATTGCGCTCGACGATGGCCGCCCAATCCTCGACCCGGCCGGTTTCCAGATAGAGATCGGTCAGGAGCGCCTGGACGTTGGCGTCGGTATCCAGGGCCGGCGTGGTCAGGACGCCCTCCTCCAGGGTGGCGATGGCCGCCTCGGGGCGCCCGGCGGCGATTTCCAGGCGGGCCTGGGCCAGATAGGTGGCCGGGGCCCGGGCGTCCCGCGGGTAATCGGCGCGGAAGGTTCGGTAAATCCGGGCGGCCTCGTCCAGCCGGCCCATCTGGCGGCCCAGTTCCACCTGGTCCAGAAGCGCCTTGGCCCGGCCGGGATGGTTGGGAAAAATGGCGTTGAAGCGGTCCAGATGTTCCCAGGCCGGCAGGTTGAGGTTCTGGCTGGTTTCGGCGGCGGCCAGTTCCAGGTAGACGTCCGGAGTCCGGGGGTGGTCGGGATACTGGTCGATGATCCGCTGATAATGGGCCAGGGCGTCCTGAATCCGGCCGACTTTCAGTTCCTGGCGGGCCTGAACCAGCAGGAGATCCGGGTTGCGGGGGTCGGCGGGGAAGGTCTGGCGGAAGAGGTTCCATTTGTCCAGGGCCTCGGGCACCTGACCGGCGGCCAGAAGGTCCTTGGCCTCTTCCAGCAGCAGATCGGCCTGGAGAACGACGTCCTTGGGCCGGGTCTGGCGGATCTCCCGAGCCAAGGCGGTCGCCGCCGCGGGCTGCCCGCCGGCCACGGCCTTGCGATACTGATCGAGATAGCTGGCCCCGATCCGGGGGTCGTCGGGGAAGAGCCGCCGGAAATCCTCCCAGTCCTTCAGGGCGGCCTGGGCCCGCCCCCGGTTCCAGTCGCCGTCGGCCCGCTTGAGCAGCAGTTCACCCACCCGGGGCTCTTTGGGATAGACCCGGGTCAGGTCGTCCGCCAGCCGCTGGGCGTCGTCATACCGTTCCTTTTCCCAATCCCGGTCGGCCCGGGCCAGAAGAAAATCGAGCACCCGGGGATCCTGGGGATAGTTGGCCATGAGTTCATCCACGGCCCACCGGGCGGCCTCGTAGCGGCCCTGATCCCAATCCTGGTTGGACCGGCGGATGAGGAGTTCGGGGATGATGGGGTCGCCGGCATAGTCGCGGCGGAAGGCGGCCAGAGAATCCTGGGAATCCTGGTAGCGGCCCAGGTTCCATTCCTGCTGCATTTTTTCCAGGGACATGGCCCGGCTTTCGGCGGTGCCGGGATAGCGGCGGCTGAAAAGCTCCATGAAACGCAGCGCGTCGTCGGAACGCCCCAGTTGTTCGGCCTCTTCGATCTGCCGCTTCAGCAGATCCGCCCCCCGGGGGTCCTCGGGAAAGTCTTCCCGGAAGGCGGACCACAGATCCCAGGCCCGGTCGGGCTGTTTTTGGAATTCGGCGATCTGGGCCTGGGTCAGGATGTATTCCGGGGTCAGATCGTCCCGGGGGTAGTCGCGGCGATAGCGGTCCATCAGGGCCATGGCCTGGTCGTAACGGCGGGCGTTGATCTCTATTTCGATGGCGTCGGCCAGGGCGTTGCGGCGGGCCGGCTCGAAATTGATGGTATCGACCAGCTTCACCAGGTCGGACGTGGCCTGGGCGTTGTGGGGCTGCACCAGATCCTGGCCGATCCGGTCCGCCTCCAGTCCCATCCAGACCCGCTCCCCGGGAAATTCCAGGGCCATGTCCCCGAGGTGGGCCAGGGCCTCCAGGGGCTTGCCCATCCGGCGGCTGTCGACGACCAGGCCCTTGGCCCGGGCCAGCCGCCGATCCGGGTCCTGTTCCTCCAGGCTCAGCCAGACGTCCCGGGCTTCGGCGAATTGTTCCAGCCGCTCATAGGCCCTGGCCACCACCCGCAGGACCGGGGCGCGCACCTCGTCCGACAGATACGAGGAGTTGTCGGCGTAGAGGTCGGCGATGCCCTGCCAGTCCGCCAGTTCCTCGCGCAGAAGAATCTCGTCCGCCAGGGCCCGGTTCAGGGCGGGCAGGGCCTCGGGCAAAAGCGAGCTCTTGGGGTCCCGCACTTCCAGGTCGCGCAGCCACCTGACGGCCTCGGCGTTGTCCCCGTCCTCGGCCAGGGCCGTGCCGATCTTCAGCCGGGCCAATTGCAGAAGGGGCGAATCGGAGCCGCTTTCCACGATCCGCTTGTACATTTCCACCGTGGCCTGGCGCGAACCCCGCTCCAGGGCGTCGAACACCTTGTCCTGGCTGAAGAAGCTGTGCAGGGCCCCCATGTCGGCCAGCCGCACCTGGCTGATCAGGCCGCCGTCGCCGTGGGGAAAATTGCGCTGGGCCGCGCCGTAGACGGCCATGGCCTCCCGGTCGCGGCCCTCCTTGCGGTATTCGTCGCCGATGCGGGCCAGGATGACGTCGGCCTTGGGATGGTCGGGCATCAGGTTCAGGGCGTGAAACAGGAACAGGCGGGCCAGGGCCGGCTGGTTGAGGTAGTGGTAGCCCTCGCCGGTGGCGTAGAGCATCTCCGGATAGGTCAGGTAGAGCCCGGGGTCGAGGCGCAGGGCTTCACGGAAGATTTCGTTGGCCTGGCTGAACAGCCCCTGGAAAAAATCGGCCATGCCCATTCGGGCGTAGGCCTCCAGGCCCAGCCGGTCGGCCGTGTCGCGGCTGATCGTCGGCTCCAGAAGGTTCCGGGCTTCGTCGATGAGGCCCATGTTCATCATCAGATCCGCGGCCCGCAGCAAGGCCAGCCGCCCGTAGATGTCGTCGGCGCCCGACAGTTCATCGGCCAGGATCTTGAACTCGGCCGCGGCTTCGTTGTTTTGGCCCATCAGCCGGTCGGCCTCGGCCAACATGAAACGGGACCGGTTGGCCAGGATGCTCTGCGGCCATTTCTCCAAAGCCGCTTTCCAGGCCGGAGTGGCCCGGGCATAGGTTTCGGCCGGAGGGCCGGACAGGAAATCGGCCTCGGCCTGGAGGTGATCTACCCACTGCCCGGCCGGATGATCGGGAAACAGTTGCCGGAACTGGTTGAGGTCTTCCAGGGCCCCGGAGTAGTCCTGGGCCGCAAGCCGCCCCAGGATTCTCTGAAAAAGGTTTTCCGCCGCCCCGTCCCCGGGCTTGGGCGGAACCAGGCGGTCCACCTCGACGGCCGCTTCGGACAGGGTCGGCAACACCAGCGGGGCCAGGGCCCCGGTCTCCGGCGGCGCTTCGACCGGCGCCGTGTCCATATTCTTGATGTCCAGAATGCAGGTGTATTTGTCCCGGCTGGTGAAATGGCGGACTTCATAGCGCATGGAACCCAGGCTCACCGTGGCCGTGAGGCGCCCGCCCGCCACCGCCAGATCCACGCTTTTGATCAGCGGGTCGGCCGGAACCGACGGGACCTCGCCCAGGCGCGCCGGGCCGAAATCCACCACCAGGCGGTCCACATCCTCGCGGCGCACGGCATAGGATTCCAGGGGGTCTTTGAAGGTGAAGGCCAGGCGGGTGTAATCGGGTCCGTCGCCGATGGCCACCTGAGTCAACTGATTATCGGCGGCCAAGGCCGGAAGGGAAAAAAGGATGCAGAACAGCGCCGCCAGCCCCCAGGCCGGGAAGAACATAAGGCCGGACGGCCTTTTTTGGCCGGGCTGAACGGTGATACGCGGTTCCTCGCAGGTAATTCCAATTATAACTCGAAAAGGCAGTCTATCGAATTAATACTGGAATAAAATAGCCACCAAAGACATGGGCTCTCAGCTACGTATCGGCTTTTCCGGCTACGGTCTTGAGGGCCAGGTCAGTTGTCGTCGGAGGTCAGGCCCTTTTTGCGCATCTTTTCCACCAGGGTGGTGCGGTTGAGGCCCAGCAGCTTGGCGGCCTGATTCTTGACCCCGCCGGCCGCTTCCAGGGCACCCCGGATGAGGCGGTCTTCATAGGCCGAAACCAGGCCGTTGAAATCCAGACCCTCCGGGGGAAAAGCCCACTCCTGGTCGGCCGCGACGGCGGCCGCCGGAACGGAGGCCGGCCGGGAAAGCCCGCTCGGGCCGTCGGCCGCCGGTTCGGGAGCGGCGGCCGGAAGTTCCTCCGGAACCGGCTCCGGGGCGACCTCGGCCGGGGCGACGGGAATCACCGGCGGGGTCAGCCCCTCGGTGGCCGCCAGGAGCTTGGCCGGCACGTCGTCCAAGGTCAGGGTCGGGCCGTCGGCCAGGGTGACCATGCGCTCGACCAGGTTCTCCAGTTCCCGCACGTTGCCCGGCCAGCCGTAGGCCAAAAGCCGGTTCAGGGCCGCCCGGTCCATTTCGACCACCTCGCTGCCCCGGGTGTCCTGAAATTTCTTCAGGAAATGGCCGATCAGGAGCGGCAGGTCCTCCAGCCGCTCGCGCAAAGGGGGCATGGTGATGGGGATGACGTTCAGGCGATAGAACAGGTCCTCCCGGAACCGGCCCTCCTCCACCGCCCGGGGCAGATCCACGTGGGTGGCGGTGATGACCCGGATATCCACGGGGATGATCTTGTCCCCGCCCACCCGCTCGATTTCATGCTCCTGCAGCACCCGCAGCAGCTTGACCTGGAGCTTGGGACTCATGTCCCCGATTTCATCCAGAAAAATGGTGCTGCCGTCGGCCATCTCGAAGCGGCCGATCCGGGTGCGGATGGCGTTGGTGAAGGCGCCCTTTTCGTGGCCGAACAGTTCGGCCTCCAGGAGTTCCTCGGGGATGGCCCCGCAGTTGACCGGGATGAGGGGCCGCTCGGCCCGGGGGCTGTGGTTGTGGACGGCCCGGGCGATCAGCTCCTTCCCGGTGCCGCTTTCACCGTGGATCATCACCGTGGAATCGGTGGCGGCCACCTTGTCCACCAGCCGGAAGACCTTCTTCAGGGCCGCGCTCTGGCCGATGATGTTGTCATAGCGGTCGGGGGCCAGGCCGCCGCTTTTGGGCTTGTCCCGGCCCTGGGGCCCCAGGCGGCCCAGAAAATTATCCAGGCAGTTGGAAAGCTCCACCGGGTCCGGGGGCAGTTCCAAAAAATCGAAAACCCCCAGCCGCATCAGGGCCGTCAAGGTCTTGACTTCCACATTGCGGCCCAGGGCCACGATCTTCAGGTCGGGGTTGGCCTCCAGAAAGCCGCGCACCAGATCCAGGGGCTTGCCCTGGGCATAGCCCAGATCGAGCCACAGGCCGGCCCAGCGGCGGCCGCCTTCGGACGGACGGCGAATCTCCGGCAGGGCCTGGGCCGCGCCCAGGGCCCGGAAGGTGGTCGCGCCCCGGTCCTGGCAGGCGGTGGCCAGCATCCCGGCCAGCTTGTCGTCCTTCACCACGATCAAAATGTCGCTCATCGGCCCCTCCCCGGCGGTCGCCGGCCGCATCAAAGCCTCCGCTGCCCTCAGCGCCGCCCTATGATAATATTTTGACGCTCAAAACTCAAGGGCGGCCGCAAACCGGACGGCATCAACGATCAAGGCGGTCAGGGCTGACGACGATGTTTCGCCGCCGGCCCGACGGTACGGCCGCACCCGGCAGCGTCATGTAGGTCGCAACCGACAAGACGACCAGCCCGCCCACGATTTCATTGGCGGTCGGGATTTCGCGCAGGAGCATTGAAGCGAACACAATGGCGTAGACCGCCTCCAGACCGGCGATGATGCCCGCCGTGCTGATCTTGACCCGTTTGAGGCCCTGGACGAAAAGGTAATGGGCGCCCGCCGCCACGACTATGCCGGCCACGGCCAGCCAGGCCAGATCCGTCGGGGAGAAAACCGGCCGCAAGATCCAGAATACGGGTATGGACAGGAGCGCCAGGGTCAGATGCTCATAAAATACGATGGTCAACGTGTCGTATTTTTGGGTCAGGTCCCGATTTATAATGGACATCAGCGCATAGCCCAGGGTGGCCACCAGGCCTATCAGCAGCCCCGGCACGGTGCCGGGGGCCTGTTCGATCTCGCCCCAGGGCACGGTGATGAGTATGCCCCCCAACATCAGGACCGCGCAGCAGACGGTTCGCGGCGACAGCTTTTCGTCGAAAAAAAGCGGCTCCAGAAAAGCGGTGAAAATGGGCAGGGTCGCGAAGGTGATGACCCCGATGGCCACGGTGGAGAACTGGACGGCCTGGAAATAGCCGAACAGGTGAACGCCGAAAAAAAAGCCCGCGGCGATCGCCCGCATCAGGTCGCGCCGGGAATGCAGCCGCAGATTTTTTCGGGCCGCCAGAACCATGATCAAAAAAAAGGTGGCGGAACAAATGGAGCGCCCTCCGGTTATGACCAGGGCGGATTGGTCGATAAGCCTGGCGAAAAGCGCCGAGAACCCGAAAAGGAGCACCGCGATATGAATATAGATCAAGCTTCTCGTTTGCCCATTCATCCGGAACACCGTATGACATCAATCAGATACAGGGGTGGAGGCGATTGAACCTTCGCCCCGGCCGCCTTCGTGCGGCCAGGCTGTGGCTGCGGCGGCGCATTGCCTCCTCCGGGGTTCAGAAACTTTCCAGCCAGGCCTCCAGCCGGCCCTCGCGCAGGTCTTCCAGGTTCAGGCGGGGGGCGCGGAGCTTTTCGGCCAGGTCGCGCGTGAGCTTGTAGTCGTTGTAGGCCCCCCGGTCGGTGTCGATGAGGAGGAAATGCAGTTTGGGGTCCGCGGCCATGAGGCCGGCCATGGTCAGAACCTCGCGCCAGGGGTTGACCCCCTTGGCCAGGGGGATGTTGGGGCGGCCGTCGGTCATGAGGATGACGTAGGGTTCGACGGCCGGGTCCTTGGCCCGCTCGACCCGCAGGAGCTTGTGGGTCATGGCCAGGGCCGCCGACAGGGGCGTTTTGCCGCCGGAGGGGAGTTCGGACAGAAGGCGGGCGGCCAGGTCGGGGCTGTTGGTGGGCGGGAGCAGCAACTCGGCCTTGAAGCCGTAAAAAGCGATGAGGGCCACCCGGTCCCGCTTCTGATAAGCCTCGGCTAAAAGGGCCTGGGCGGCGGCCTTGGCCTCCTCCATGCGGTAGAGGGTGCCGATGGAGCCGGAGGAATCGACCACGAAGACCACCAGGCGCCCGGTCTTCTGGCGATAGACTTTTTCCCGGAAGTCGGCCGGGGTCAGGACCAGGGGCCGGACGGAATGCTCGCCCGTCTTCCGGGCCAACTGGAAAGGCGCGGCGGCCCGCAGGGTGGCCGACAGCGACAGCGGCCGCCCCAGGCGCCGGGCGGTGGTGCGGTAGGATCGGCCGACGGCCCGGGTGGTCTCCCGGCTGCCCCGGCGGCCGCTGCGGCCCCGGGGGCCGACTTCCCGCCGGGTCTGGGGAGTGACCGCGCGGAAACCCTGGCCGGTCTTGAAAATCTGAACCACCGGCTCTTCGTCCCCGGTCTCGTCCCCGCCCTTGTATTCCGGGGGAATCTCCGGCACTTCGGCCACGTAGACGGGCTCGAACAGGTCCGGGCGGCGGTCGTCGGCCTTTTCCACCTTTTCGACCTTGACCCGCACCGGCCCCCGGGCCGGGGCCGGCCGGCGGCGGGAGGGCAGCACCAGCCCGGCGATGTCCAGCACTTCCCGGGGGCTGACCAGATCCAGGCCCGACAGGGCGGCCCGGGCCCGGGCGGCCTTGGCCAGGGCCAGGTCGCCCCGGTGGCCGGCCAGCCGGTCGCTCACCGCCAGGCGGGCGATGAGTTCCCGGGCCGGCTCGCTGAATTCCACTTCCGAAAGCGACGCCCGGGCCTCCCGGATGGACCGGGCCAGGGCCCGGGTCCGCTCGGCGTATTGCCGGCGAAAGGCCGCCGGGTCGGCCTCGAAGGCCAGGCGGCGGCGCACCACCTCGGCCCGGCGGCCGGGGTCGAGTTCCCCGGTCAGGGTGACGGCCAGGGCGAAGCGGTCGGCCAACTGCGGCCCCAACTGCCCCTCTTCCGGGTTCATGGTGGCCAGAAGGGCCACCCGGGCCGGGTACGAGGCCGACAGGCCCTCTCGCTCCAGGGTCACCCGGCCGGCCGACACGGCGTCCAGGAGCAGGTGGGCCAGGGATATTTCCAGGAGATTGACTTCGTCGATGTAAACCAAGCCGCCGTCGGCCTCCCCCAGGAGGCCCGGCTTCAGAATCGGCCGGCCGGTGTGGAGGGTGCCCTCCCAGTCCAGCCCGCCCAGGAGCCGGTCCTCGGTCACGCCCAAGGGCAGGGTGCGGAAGGGGGCCCGCATCGAAGGGGAAGAATCGACCAGGGCCGTGGGGATCGGGGGCAGAATTTCCGCCAGGGCCCGGGCGGCGGTGGATTTGGCCGTGCCCTTCTCCCCCACCAGCAGAAGGCCGCCCAGGGAGGGGTCCACGGCCAGGATCAGGAGCGCCTCCACCATGGCCTCCTGGCCCACCAGGGCGGCCAGGGGATAGACGGGCGCCGGCGGGGCCGGCCCGGCGCCCGCCTCGCCGAGGAAGGGATCAGGAGCCACCGGCCGCCCCTTCCGGAGGCACGGGGTCGTCCTCCACCACCGCTTCCTCCCCGGTGACGACTCGGAGGAAATTGGCCGCCTGACGCTCCATGGAATATTTTTCGGCCACGAAGCGGCGGCAGTCCTCCGGCTCGGGGCCGGTGAAGAGCAGTTCCTCCAACTGGTCGAGGTTGTTCCAGAGATACGGGGCCGGGTAGAGGCGTTCGGCGCCCGGGAAGTTGTAGATCAAGGGCCTGAGCCCCCGGTGCATGGCCTCCAGAAGGCCCACCCCCTGGGATTCGATGGGGCTGGTGCAGATGATGAAATCCTTGTCGTCCAGCCAGGCGGGGATGTCCCGGACGTGGCCGTAAAAATGGGCGGCCTGGCCCAACCGGTTTTTGGCCAGGAAATCGGGCAGGGACAGGTAGTAGCGGTTGTCGTCGGGCGAGCCGGCCACGTGCAGTTCCAACTCCGGGTGGCGGCGGAGCAGGAAGGTGAAGGCCTGGACCAGCAGCATGGGGTCCTTTTTGGCGTCGAGCTTGCCGACCATGGCGATTTTGCGGCGGCCGCGCCCGGCCGCGAAGGGGAAGCGTTCCAGCTTGATGCCGTTGTGGATGACGTGCACCCGGTGGCGGTCGGTCAGAAGCCCCGGCATCAGGCGCAGGAACAAGTCGCGCATGTAGTGGCTGACGAAAATCACGTCGGTGACCGCGTGGTAGTTGATCTTGGCCGCTTCGCGGTTGAGGATCTCGAAGCTGTGGAGCCGCAGGATGACTTTCTTGCCGGCCAGAAGCCCCGGCTCGCGGGTGGCGGCGGCGGCCATGTCCGAGCCCCATTCCAGCCAGACGGTCTCGGCCGACCGGATGGGCCACTGCATGGGGCCGAAGTTGTCGGCCACCACCCGCCGGACCACGGCGCTTTTATCCAGCTCGTCGCACAGTTCCAGGGCGAAATGCTCCAGCGACTTCTGGCAGCACATCAAAATCGACGGCTTCTTCCCGGCGGCCGAAGCGGCCGGGGACCGGCCTTCCTCCCGGGCCAGCTTGTCGCGGGCCTCCCGGAGGCCGGGCTGGTCGGGGTCCAGGGTCAGGGCCCGGTCCAGATGGCCGATGGCCGCCCGGTCCCGGCCCTGGGCCCGTTCCACCTTGGCCAGCCAGGCCCACAGCCGGGCCTCGTTCTGGTTTTCGGCCAAAAGCCGGTTCAACTGTTCCCCGGCCTCGGCCCAGCGCTCGGCGCTCACCAGGGCCAGGGCCAGGTTGCTGCGGGTCTCCCGATGGCCGGGCTCCACCTCCAGGGCCCGCTGAAAGGCCGCCACCGCCCCTTCCCCGTCCCCCTGGTGCTGGAGAATGGTCCCAAGGTCGTTCAGGGCCCGCCGGTTGTCCGGCTCCCGAACCAGGAAGTCCCGCAGCCGGGCCAGGGCCTCGTCGGCCCGGCCCCGGCCGAACAATTCCTCTATTTCTTTGAGCTGATCACTCACGGGGACCGCCCCCAGTCCCGGCGGAATCAGGGCGGGTGCCGGCCGGGCCATGGTCGAGCCGCGCCGGCTGGTACACCTCGTCGGCCGGCTTTTTTCGTTTCACGGCCCACGGCGGGCTTTGGGGCGGCGCCTCCCGGGCCGGGACGGCGGTGAAGGTCAGGGTGGCCCCCAGATTGAGCCGGTTATAATCATCCATGACTACCACGTGATCTTCCCGTTTCAGGGTGATCTCCACCCGGTCGGCCCCGGCCAGGGCGGCCAGGGAACGCATGTGGGCCTCCATGTAGTCCACGGCCATCTTGGCCAGGGCGTCCACGGTGCGCGCGTCCCAGACCCGGTCGGGGAGGAAGAGGCGGTAGCCCCCGAAATACGGCAGGTTATGGATCTCCACCCGACAACTGAGGTAGACCGGCGCGGCGGCGGCCCCCACGGCGCTGGCCACGTCGAAGATCGGCGGGGTCAGAATCCGGGCCTCCAGGTTGTTGGCCAGGAAGGGGGCCAGAACACTCACCGGGGCGCCGAGGAGCACCACCGTATCCCGGGTGCGGAATTTCAATTCGATGCGGCCGGGCTCCCGGCGGTTCAGGGCCCCGCCGAAGACCCCCCCGGCGCTGAAATCCAGGTCCGGGTCGAAAGCCACCTTGTCCAGCTCAAAGCCGTAGTCGACGATCTGCTGGGCCATGAGCCGGCCGAACTCGTCGAGGACCCGGCGGGCCAGAGTCTCCGGGCTCAGCTTGAGCGGCCGCCCCAACAGATACCCCCCCAGTTCGGCCGCCTCCCGGTTGCCGCCGCCGTACATGCCCAGGATCATCATGGCATCGGTGGGGGTGAAGGCCGAGACCATGATCGCCGGGTGTTCCAGGCCCTTGAGGCCGATGAAGTGGTGGTTGCCCTCGAAGGCCTCCTCGGCGAATTTGGCCATGGAAAAGGGGGTTTCCCGCTCCAGGGCCGCCAGGACCTCCAGCTCGTCGTCGCTCAGGCCGGGCTCCGGGGGGACGCCGGGCAAAAAGAAGCAGCCGGCCACCGTGGCCGGGGTGATCATGCTTTTCTGGAACCGCAGCGTCTCCACCACCTTCGGCCAGCGGGTGGCCAGGCGGCACAGCGGCAGCACCCGGCGCGGCCCCAGGGTGATGTGGCCCTGGCTGTCGACGGCCACCAGGCTGTCGCCGCCCAGGCCCCGGGTGCGGGTCTCCACGGCCAGGGTCATGGTCTCCCAGTTACCGACCCGGGCCCCGTTGGGGTTGACCGCCGGCAGACCGTCCTTGACCAGGGCCAGGTCGCTGGTGGTGCCGCCCACGTCCAGCACCCAGAGGTTGCGCTCTTTCGGCGACAGAAAGCCCCGGGACAGGAGCCGGGCCCCCACCAGGCCGGCGGCCGGCCCCGAGACCACGGTCTCGATGGGTTTTTCCCGGGCCCATTCCTCGCTGACCAAGCTGCCGTCGCCCTTGACCACCATCAGGCGGGCCGTGAGCCCGGCCGCTGAGGCGGCCGCCTTGACGGCGTCCAGGAGGCTGCCGATGATGACCACCAGCCCGGCGTTCAGGGCCGCCGTGGCCGCCCGGCGCACGGCGTCGAGGCGGCCGGTGAGATCCCGACCCAGGGTGACCGGCTTTGGGGAAATCGACCGCAAAAGCCCGGCGACGGTCATTTCATGCTCCGGGTTCTTGACGCTGAAAAATCCGGAGACGGCCCAGCCGGAAACCTGCGGCTCCAGTTCGCGGGCCGCGGCCAGCACGGCGGCCTCGTCCAGGGGCGCTTCCCGGCGGCCGTAAAAATCATGGCCGCCGGCGACGAAGACCGGGGAAACCTGGGGCAGTTGGGCGATCAGCTCGCGCACTTCGGCCTGGTCCTGGTCATAGCCCATCAGGATCAACCCCACCCGCCGCCCCAGGTTTTCGGCGATGGCGTTGGTGGCCAGGGTGGTGGACAGGTGGATGCGGTCGATGGCCGCAAGGCCCCCGGGCCACTTAAGCCGGGACACCCGGTCCAGGGCTTCGGAGATGCCCAGCACCAGGTCGTGGTGGGTGGTCTCGGCCTTGGCCGAAGCCACCACGGCTCTCGTCAGGGGGTCGAAGACCACCGCGTCGGTGTGGGTGCCGCCGGTATCGATGCCTAAGTAATATTTTTCACTCATAAATCAGTCCTGCCCCGGAGCCTGGCGGCCTCACCACCGGGAAATGCGCGTATCGGTGTTGTATAAGCGGAAAGTGGCCGGGCGGTTTTCCACGTTGACGAAGGTGAAACGCAGACGGGCGGCCGACCGGCCCAGCACGTCGACTTCCCGGCCTTCGGCGGCCGGATCGGCCAGGGCGGAGGCGAAGCCGTCCTTGTCCAGGAGAACCACGTTGCCGGCGCGTTCAAGATTGACCAGCCGCACCATGAAATCGTTGGGGTTGCGCAAGGCCACGGTCACCTGGAAGCGCCCGGCGCTCAGTTCCTCCACCTTGACCACTTCCATGGTCAGCTTGAGCCGCTTGAGATCCTCCGGCCCGGCCACCAGTCGGCTGCGATCGAGCTTCTCCTTGCCCTGGCGGCCCTCGTCAAAACCCTCCTTGACCGCCGACATGAAATCCTGGCCGGCGGAGACCGTGTCGGAGACGATGTCCCGGACGCCGGTCTCCAGGAGGCTCTCCTCCTTCGCCTGGGCGGCGGAACAACATATCAGCGAAAACGATATCAATGCGGAAAAAATGGCTGATCTGATCATGTCGCGCTCCTTTCTGGGCCGACTTCATCGGCCTGAAGGCCGGGAGCGGATTCGTCCCGGAATTTATCCTGGCAGGCCCGGCAGGGGGCCGTAAGCCGCCCGGCGGCCAGGGATTCCCGCAGGGCGGCCAGCCGGGGCCCCGCCCAGATTTCCGCCAGGGACTGGGTTTGGATATCGCCCAGGGCCAGCGCGGTGCCGGAGGCGTCGCAACAGGGCAGGACATCGCCGTTGTGGCGCACCAGGAGCCGCTTGTGGGGCTGGGCGCAGCGCCCGGCCGGCGATGGACCCGCCTGAAGGGGGAAGCCGGGCGGGTTGGGGGTGTCGTAGCGGCCGTAGGCCTGGAGGGAAAAGAAATCCACCACTCCGTGCCAGCGCTCCAGAAAGGCCGGCAGTTCGTGTTCGTTGGCCGCCGTCCGGCAGAAGCTCAGGCGCACCAACGGCAGAACCCGGCCCATCCGTTTTCTAAGGGCCATGAAATTTTCGATGTTGGCGCTGACGGTTTCGAAATCCGACCCAGCCCTTATTATAGCATAGGTCTCGGCCGTAGCCGCGTCCAGGCTGATCATCAGCCGGGTCAGGCCGGCCCCGATCAGGGCCCGGCCGACTTTTTCGGTCAGGGCCAGGCCGTTGGTGTTGAACATGGCGTCCACCAGGCCCCGGTCCCGGGCGGCGGCCACGATATCCGGCAGGGCCGGCTCCAAAAGGGGCTCCCACAGGCCGCCAAAGCCCAAAGAACGCTGCCCGGCCGCCGCGCCTTGCGTCACCAGGTCCAGCACCGTCTCCGGGCTCAGTTCCCGCCCCGGGTCGCCATACCGCCGTCGCCCGTCGGCCGGAAGGCTCATCAGGCACATCGGGCAGCGCAGCTGGCACCGGAACTTCATTTCGTAATCCACATGGAGGGGGAAAGCCGGCCGCTCGCGGAAGGTCCGAGCCGCCTCCCATTCCCGGCGGTATTCGGCGAAGGCCGGGCCGATTTCCGAGGTCAGCACGGCCAGGGGGTCCACCCGGTCGGCCACCAGCCGGGAGACTCGGCGGGAATCGGCGTATTCGAAGGGGCCGGCGGCGGGGGCCACGGGGTCTCAGCGATCCGCCGGCCGCAGGGTGCGGACGACGTCCAAAAGGGCCCAGGCGGCGGCGAATTTGGGCCGAACCGTGATTTCCGACCAGCGGCCGTCGCGGAACACCAGCCAGAGGTGGTTGTCGGCGGCGGCGAAGGCGTCGCCGGACCCGGAGGTGGGAGGCGACGGAACCTCCGTCTCGGCCGATGCGGCCCGCCCATGACGCGGCTGCGGCGGCGCACCGCCCCTCCGGGGCCCGGCCCGGTTGGCGGCCACCAGATCCAGGTCCTTGTCCCGCAGCTTGGCCTCGGCCCGGCGGAGCAGGTCGTCATCCTCGGCGGCGAAACCGACAAAGAGGCGCCCCGGCTCCCGGGGCAGGCTCTTGAGGATGTCGGGGTTGGCGGCCAGCGGCAGGAGCGGCGCCCCCCCGCCTTTCTTGATCTTGCCGGAGGTCCGCTCGGCCGGGCGGAAGTCGGCCGGGGCGGCGGCCATGATGAGGGTCTGGAAGTCGACTTCCCGGAGGGCGGCCAGAAGGTCCACCGTGGTCTCCACGGCCTGGAAGGTGAAACCGGGGAGGGCCGGCGGGGCCGGCACGGCCGGGCCGGCCACCAGGGTCACATCGGCCCCGCGCAGCCAGGCGGCCTGGGCCAGGGCCAGGCCCATCCGCCCGGTGGAGCGGTTGGCCAGGAAGCGGATGTCGTCCCAGGGCTCCCGGGTGGAGCCGGCGGTGACGGCCACGGCCCGGCCCACGAAATCGCCGGGGCCTAAGGATCGGGCGGTGATCAGGGCGATGGTTTCCAGGTCGGCCAGGCGTCCGTCTCCCACTTCGCCGCAGGCCAGTTGACCCGTGCCCGGGGCGATGAGAGTCACCCCGCGTTCGGCCAGGGTCTGGAGATTGGCCCGGGTGGCCGGGGCGGCCAGCATGCGGCTGTTCATGGCCGGGGCGGCCAGCAGGGGGCAGTCGGCGGCCAACATGAACGTGCTGGCGAAATCGTCGGCCAGGCCGTGGGCCATCTTGGCCAGGAAGTCGGCCGTGGCCGGGGCCACCACCGCCGCCTCGGCCCAGTTGGCCAGGGAGATGTGTTCGATTTCGAACTGGGGCCGGTCCCACATGTCCAAATAGGCCGGTTGGCCGGTGAGGGATTCGAAGGTCAGGGGGGTGATGAAGCGGGCGGCGTTCTCCGTCAGCACCACCCGCACCTCGGCTCCGGCCCGGGTCCACATCCGGGCCAGTTCCGCGGCCTTGTAGGCGGCCACCCCGCCGGTGACCACCAGGGCCAGACGGCGCCCCGACAGGCTGTGGAGGGGGGAACTCCAGGAGGCCGAAGGCGATTGAATCTTCGCCCCGGCCGCCTCGGCCCGGTCATGATGCGGCGATGCATGGCCCCTCCGGGGCTCGCCGGCCGGGTTATGGCTTTTTGGCGCTGACATTGATCTCCACATCCGTGCTGAACCAGCCCTCTTTCACGGTGACGGCCGCGGAGCGGGGGCTTTTGGCGAAAATCAGCATATGCCGGTCGCCGTTGTCGAATTCGCTTTCCTTGGTCCAGCCGTTCTGGAGCATGGCCTCGCGGTAATAGGACAGAACGGCCAGCTTCTCAATGCGGCCGGAGGCCTTTAAAAGCCCCACCCGGCCAATGGCGTGTTCATAGACCTGGCTGTTTTTTTCGTCGATGTCCAGCTCCGGAGGCAGGGGCACATCGGCGAACATCGACAGCGGCGGAGCGCCCTGGTCATCCCCGGACCGCCCGGCGCAGCCGATGGCCAAAAGGGCCGCCAGAGCCAGAACCGTCAGCGGACCGAGCCACATGTTTCTCATCAATCACCTCCCTGCCCCGGAGGGGCCATGCGCCGCCGCAATCGCGTCATGGACGGGCTGCATCATCGCCCTGCCGGGCGATGGGCGCTCTATCGCCTGGTAAGGCGATTAGGCCGAGACGGAGGTTGAATCGCCCCCATCTTTCCTTCTAATACTTCCTGGCCACGGTGACGGCGGCCAAGGCCTCCAGGTGGTCCCGGGCCGCCGAAGGGGGAAAGGCGGCCAGGGCGGCCCCGGCTTCCCGGGCCAGTTCCTCGGCCCGGCGCCGGGCGGCGGCCACGCCGCCGCCCTCGGTCACCAGGGCCCTGATTTCCTCGTGGTCATCCCGGCTCAGGCGTTCACGCCCGGCCAGTTCACACAGCCGGCTCCGCTGCGCGCCCCCCAGGGCTTCGCGGGCCCGGATGAACGGCAGGGTAATTTTGCCCTCGTCAAGGTCGTGGCCCACAGGCTTGCCGAAGGTGGCCTGATCGCCCTGGTAATCCAGGATGTCGTCCATGATCTGGAAGGCCAGGCCGAACTGGCGGCCGTAACGGACGGCGGCTTCCAGGGCCGGACCCCCGGCCCCGGCCAGCACGGCGGCGCTGTGGGTGGCCCCTTCCATGAGCACGGCCGTTTTGCGGTAGATGATCTGGAAATAGTCGGCCTCGGGCAGGTTCGCCCGGCGGCGGGCCCCCAACTGCACCAATTCGCCCAGGCTCAGGGTGGAAACCACGTGGGCCATGATCCGGACGCAGTTCAGATCGTCCGTCGCCGCCCCCAGAAGGGCGGCCTTGGCCAGAAGGTAATCCCCGGCCAAAATCGCCTCCGGCACCCCGTAGACCAGATGGGCGGCGGCCCGGCCCCGGCGCATCTCGGCCGCATCCACGATATCGTCGTGCAGCAACGTGGCCATGTGCAGGAACTCGAAGGCCGCGCCGGTCTCCAGGCGCTCTCGGGTCATCCCGTCGCCCAGGGCCTCGCCGACCAGGCAGAACAACAGGGGCCGCAGCCGCTTGCCGCCGCCTTCAAAACTGTAGCCGCCGATCCGGGCCACCACTTCCTCGTCCCGGCCGATCAGGTCGGCCAGGGTCGCGTTGATCCTTTCGATCAGGGGAGCCAGAGCGGTCATCGGGTCGGCCGGGGGCAAAAGACACCTCGAAATGCGTGTGGTTTACGAAACGAAATCGGTTTATTATACTCCGCAATCGCCCGGATGTCCACCGAGGTCAAGTCATATACGCGAAAACCGGGAGGCGTCGGCCCGCCGGGGCATACAAAAAGCCGGGAGCAGCGGTCAACGCCCCTCCCGGCCGTAATGTGGTGGTTGGCTGAAGCGCCCGCCTCAGCCCAGCACGGCGTCCACGCGGCGCAGAGTTTTCTCCGGGCCCAGGATTTCCAAAATTTCGAAGAGCCCGGGGCTGGCGGTCTGCCCGGTCAGGGCCACCCGCAGGGGCTGGGCGATGGCCCCCAGCTTGACCTGTTTTTCCGCGGCCAGGCGGCGCAAAAGATTTTCGAACTCCTCGGCCGACAGGGGCCGGCTCAGGGCGGACCGCATTTCCCGCAACAGGGCCAGGTTGTCGGCGGTGAGCACCTTGGCGGCCGCCTGGGGGTCGAGCGCCGGGGGATCCTGGAAATAGAAAGCAGCCTTCTCGGCCAGCTCCACCAGGGTCTTGCCGCGCTCCCGCACGGTGAGCATCATCTTGGCCAGGGTTTCCGGGGCCGGCCGCTCATACCCCTTGGCCGCCAGATACGGCCAGACCAGGTCGCCCAGTTCGTCCACCGGGGTTTCCTTGATGTAATGGCTGTTGAGCCAGTTGAGCTTTTCGGGGTTGAAGACGCCGGCGGAGCGGCCGACCTGGGCCAGGTCGAACAGTTGGCGCATCTCCTCGAGGCTGAAGATTTCCTGATCGCCGTGAGACCAGCCCAGACGGGCCAGATAGTTGGTCAGGGCCTGGGGCAGATAGCCCATCTCCTTGTAGGCCATGACCGAGGTGGCCCCGTGGCGCTTGGACAGCCGGGTCTTGTCCGCGCCCAGGATCATGGGCACGTGGGCGAAGAGCGGCAGGGGGGCCTCGAGGGCCTGATACAGGAGGATCTGGCGGGGAGTGTTGTTGACGTGGTCGTCGCCCCGGATGATGTGGGTGATGTTCATGGTGACGTCGTCCACCACCACGGCCATATTGTAGGTGGGCATACCGTCGCTTTTGAGGATGATGAGGTCGTCCAGCTCGGCGTTGTCGAAGACCACCGGCCCCTTGATGAGGTCGTTCCAGCCGGTCTGGCCCTCTTCGGGGCCCTTGAAGCGCACCACCGCCCCGGGCGCCTGACCCAGGCCCTTTTCGCGGCAGAGGCCGTCATATTTGGGCTTGCCGCCGGCGGCCAGGGCTTTCTGGCGGCGCTCCTCCAGGTCTTCGGGGCGGCAGTGGCACCAGTAGGCCCGGCCCTGGGCCAGCAGCCGGTCGATATACTGCTGGTGGAGCTCGGTCCGCCGGCTCTGGAAGGTCAATTCGCCGTCCCAGTCCAGATGCAGCCAGGTCATGGCCGAAAGGATGGCCTGGGTGTATTCCTCGGTGGAGCGCAGGGCGTCGGTGTCCTCGATCCGCAGGATGAAGCGGCCGCCGAGCTTGCGGGCCAGGAGCCAGTTGAAAAGGGCGGTCCGGGCCCCGCCGATGTGGAGGTGCCCGGTGGGGCTGGGCGCGAAACGGGTAACGATCTCTGACATATGATATCTCTCACGATTTGTTTGCGGAACGCGACGGCGAACCGCCGGCGTCGAGGCCATAAAATACCATACCCGGCCGGGTGGCGCAAGACGCGCCTGAGCGTTACACAGGGTAATCGCCTCTTTGAAAAGCGGTGCGATGTCGCGGCGGTATCGGCGTCCGCCGGGGCGCTGCCCCGGACCCCGCCAGGGGAGGGTGCTGCGCGCACCCTACCCTGGACCCCCTAAGAAATTTCCATTGTGTCAGCAAGTCCCCGTAAGCAGCGCCAGAACTCGCCTGTACGGCTCAGACAACTGGCGCTGCGGCGACATTTGAGTCAGGCCGCGATGGCCAAAGATATCGACGGGAAGAATTTGGCGATATCAGCTCCAATCGTCGCCGCGTCGCCACTTGTTTGAGCCGTTCAGGCGAGTTGTGGCGACGCTATGACCAGCTATCTGGCACAACGGTATGGCCTTTCGGGGGTCCAGGGGGCGATAGCCCCCGGCGCGGGTGGGTCCAGGGCAGGGTGCGCGCAGCACCCTCCCCTGGCGGGGTCCGGGGCAGCGCCCCGGCGGACGCCAAAACCGCCGCGCTTCATAATCCCGC
>JAVBLB010000063.1:0-8428 GCA_031553735.1 Candidatus Adiutrix sp. | reverse complement strand
TCGGGCACGTGTCTTGTTTGTATGTTTTGTTTTTTTTTGACACCCTTTTTGGGGCGGGCCCCCCCCGCGGGCGGGCCCGGGCGTGCGCGGGGGGGGGGGGGGGGGCCCCGGCCCCGGGGCGAGCCGCGCATACAAAACCGGCGGCCCCTGTCGGGACCGCCGGTCGGTTGACTTTATTCTTCCTCGGCTCCGGCCTCGCCGGGCAGTTCCTCACCCAACTGGAAGCGGGTGAAAGACTTGACCACGACCTTGCCGCAGTCGGCGGCGGCCTCTTTGACGACCTGGCCGACGCTCTTCTTGTCGTCCTTGACGTAGGCCTGTTCCAAAAGCACGACTTCCGAATAGAACTTGTGGACCTGGCCGACCATGATCTTGTCCCACATGTTCTCGGGCTTGCCGCTTTCGGCCAGCTTGGCCCGGAAGATGTTCTTCTCCCGTTCCAGGAGGTCCGCCGGCACGTCTTCCGGGGTGATGGCCACCGGGTTGGCCGCGGCGATGTGCATGGCCAGGTTGTGGGCCAGTTCCTCGGCCGCCGGGCCGGGTTTTTCCACCGACAGTTCCACCAGGACGCCCAGGCGGCCGGGGCCGTGGATGTAGGTGTGGAGGAACCCGTTCCCGTCGGTCTTCGCGGCCAGGAAGCGGCGCAGGTTCATGTTTTCCCCGATGGTGCCCACCAGGCCCTTGAGGACGTCGTCGACGGTGGCGGTGCCCAAGGGACGGGTCAGAAGGGCGGTCACGTCGGCCGGGGCCTCGGAGGTCAAAAGCAGGTTGGCGACGTCCGCCGCCAACTGCTGGAAGGCCTCGTTCTTGGCCACGAAGTCGGTTTCGCAGTTGAGCTCGACCAGGGCGCCCCGCTTGAGGTCGGCGCTGACGCCGGCCACGATGAGGCCTTCGCGGGTGGCCCGGCCGGCCCGTTTGCGGGCGGTCATCAGGCCCTTCTGGCGCAGCCAGTCGACGGCCTTTTCCAGGTCGCATTCACACTCGGCCAGGGCCTTTTTGCAGTCCATCATGCCCGAGTTGGTCTTGTCGCGCAGCTCTTTGACTAATTTCGCGGAAATTTCCATGGTATATGCTCCATATCCCGGGCCGGGAGACAATCCCGGCCCGTTCTTGATTGTGGCGTGTTCGGGGGGCGGCCCTTTCGGGCCTCGGCCGCGTCAATCCTCGTCGGCGAGCTGCTGCTCGGAGCGGGAGTTGGCGGTATCCTGAAGGTCGCCGAAGTCGGCGCCGTCGGCCGGCCCGTCGCCGCCCTCTTCATCCTTGTCGGGGACGCCGACGCCGCCGCGGGCCATTTCCTCCCAGCGGCTGCGGCCTTCGAGACAGGCGTCGGCCATCTTGGAAGCCATGAGCTTGATGGCCCGGATGGCGTCGTCGTTGCCGGGGATGATGTAGTCGACTTCGTCGGGGTCGCAGTTGGTGTCCACCACGGCCACCACGGGGATGCCCAGGCGGCGGGCTTCGGCGGTGGCGATGTTTTCCCGGCGGGGGTCGATGACGAAGATGGCCCCGGGCAGGCGGTCCATTTCCTTGATGCCGCCGAGGTTGGCCTTGAGCTTGACCATCTGGTTTTCGAGGCCGACGATCTCTTTTTTATGATAGAGATTGATGGTGCCGTCGGATTTCATTTGTTCCAGCTTCTTGAGCCGGTCGATGCTCTTTTTGATGGTCACGAAATTGGTCAGGGTGCCGCCCAGCCACCGGGAATTGATGTAGAACATGCCGGCCCGGTTGGCCTCGTCCATGATGGCGTCGGCGGCCTGTTTCTTGGTGCCAACGAACAGGACGCTGCGGCCGGAGGCCACGGTGTCGGCCAGGAAGCTGGAGGCGGTCTTGAAGAGCTGCACGGTCTTCTGGAGGTCGATGATGTAGATGCCGTTGCGGGCCCCGAAAATATAGGGCTTCATCTTGGGATTCCAACGACGGGTCTGGTGTCCGAAGTGGACGCCGGCTTCCAAAAGCTGCTTCATGCTGATCTGGGACATTTTTTTCTCCTTTGAGGTTATTCCTCCGCCGGCCGCATGGGTCGTCCGCCCCAACCGGGAAACCCGGCACCATGGGGATGCGGCGTTGGCGTGTGGATTGACGGCCGGAAACCGGCGGCCTGTGGCTTCCGGCATCTTGCGCCATCGAATTGGGTATTATTATCACACCCCGGCCCTTCTGGCAAGCCGTAAATTGTTCCGGCCGGGGCGCCCATTTGGCCCGAACCGGTGGGACGGTGAATAAAAGTTGCTCCGTTCGCTCGTATTTTTTCGACAACGGCTCCGCTCCGCGACGACACGTATCGAAAAAAGACGGCTCGCTCCGCGGAATTTATTCACCGCCCCTTCCTGGACCCTGGTGACGGGCCGGGATGGACTTCCAACCCTTCCTGGACCCTGGTGACGGGCCGGGATGGACTTCCAAGGCCGCCCTGTCCCCCGGCCCATCGCCCGGGCCGGCGGCTCCGCGGTTTGGCCTTGCGGTTTTGAGGGCCATGCTTTAATATATATAAGATTAAATTCCGGGCCTTCAAAGGGGCCGTGCGCCGTTGCAACCGCACCTTGGGATGAATTTCGTCGGCCGGGCCGCGGGTTCCGTCGCCTCCATAATTTTTATGCCAAGGGCCTGGAGGGGGCCGCGACCTCCGGAAGGGCCGGCGGTCGCTCGATCGTCTCCGACCTCATTTTGCTTTTAAGGATGCGCCATGTCTGAAATGGAACTGGATCCGGGACTGCTGCAGGACTTCATCACCGAAGCTTCCGAACTCCTGGAGGAGTACACCACCAGTTTGTCCGCCTTTGAAGCCGACCCCCAGGACCTGGGCACCATCAACCCGGTTTTCCGGGCCGCCCACACACTCAAGGGTTCGAGCGCTTTCTTCGGGCTGAACCATATCAAGGATTTCGCCCACAAGCTGGAAAACCTCCTCGACGACATCCGCCACCAGACCCGAACGGCCGACAGCCGGGCCATCGAATATCTTTTCCTGGCCGGCAACCACCTCAAGGCCATGTTCGAACGCCTGGCCGCCGGCAACCTGACCCCGGAACTGACCCCCGAGGAAGCCGCCTTCCAGGCCGACCTGGTGGAATGGATGGGGGCTTCCGGCGCCGCCGCCGCCGAGGGCGGGGCCGACTTTGAGGGCGCCTGCCGCCGGATCAAGACCCTCTTGGTGGCCGCCCTGGACGAGCCCCAGGACCCCAATCAGTTGCTCGAAGAGATCATGACCATCGTCAACGCCCTGCCTCTGGAGCTGGAAAACCCGGCCGCCGGGGCGGCCGCGGCCGCCGACCAGCCGGACCCGGCGGCCGTGAGCTGCCATGGGGTGGATCTCAGCGGCCCGGCCCTGAGCGCCCTGGCCAACATCAAGGGGGCGGCCTTCGATCCCAAGGCCTATGCGGCCGATCTCCAGGCGCTCCAGGCTCTGGTGGCTGAAAACGGCTGGGATGAGATCAGGCCTCTGTTGAACGAAGCCGAGGAGGATTTCACGGCCATTTTCGAAAGCGGCCTGGATTTCGACGCGGTGCTGCTGGGCCTTCTGCGGTCCAAATACCTGGCTTTTTTGAACGCCCTGGACCGGGCCTACCCGGAAGCGGAGGAACCCGCCGGCGAGGCGGAGCCGGCGGCGGCGGCCGAGAGCGGCCCGGCGTCTTCCGGCGAAGCCGCCGGCCAGCCCAAGAACGGCCAGAAGGGCGGCGGTGAGGCCGGCCCCCGGGGCGAATCGAAGACCATGCGCATTTCCGAGGAGAAGGTCGACGGCTTCATGAGCTATGTCGGCGAGCTGATCGTCACCGCCGAGACCTTCAATTATCTTCAGAAGATGATCGAGCAGGACAAGGTCAACCCCAACACCGTCCGGGCCTTCAAGAACGCCAACCAGGCCTTCCGGGAACTCTCCGACGAGCTTCAGGAAAGCCTGATGGAGATCCGCCGGGTGCCGATCAAGGGCATTCTGCAGAAAGTCAACATGATGGCCCGGGAGCTGTCGCACCAGTTGGGCAAGAAAGTCAAGGTGCAGCTCGAAGGCCAGGAGGTGCAGCTCGACAAGAGCATCGCCGAAAGCCTGGAGGGCCCCCTGGTGCACGTGGTCCGCAACTCCCTGGACCACGGCCTGGAAGCTTCCGAGGACCGGGCGGCCATGGGGAAGGACCCCGAAGGGCTCCTGCGGGTCACGGCCTCGGCCGACAAGGAATATTTCTATCTGGTGGTTGAGGACGACGGCAAGGGCATCGACCCCGACCGGATGCGGGCGGCGGCCCTGGAAAAAGGCCTCATGACCGAGACCCAGGTCGCGGCCCTGACCGACAAGGAGGCCATCGGCCTCATCTTTGGGGCCGGCTTTTCCACCGCCAAAGCCATCACCGACGTCTCCGGCCGCGGGGTGGGCATGGACGTGGTCCGCACCAACATCAACGCGCTCAACGGCTCCATCAACGTGGACTCCGCCGTGGGCAAGGGCACCACCATCACCCTGAAGATCCCCCTGTCGGTGACGCTCCAGGTCATCAAGGCCCTGCACGTGCGGGTGGGCCAGGCCAATTTCATCATCTCCCTCGATGAAATCCTGGAATCCCTGCGGCCTCTGCCGGAGGAACTGTCCACCGTCGAAGGCCGGGGCCTGGTGCTCAACCGGCGCGGGCAGATCACCCCCCTGATCAAACTTTACGAGATCTTCAACCTCGAACCCCAGTATACCAACCCGGTGGACGGCCTGGTGGTCATGGTGGAGACCGCCTCCGGCCGCTACGCCCTCCTGGTGGACGCGGTCATGGGCCAGCAGCAGGTGGTGGTCAAGGAGCTGGGGGCCCAGTTCAAGCGCCTCAGCTTCCTTTCCGGCAGCGCCCTTCTGGGCGACGGAGGCTTGGGCCTGGTGCTCGACGCCGCCGGCGTGGTCAACCTGGCCTTCGGCCTGGGCGGCTGAGCCCGAAAGGGCGGCGCATCGCCGCTGATCTCTTTTCGAGTCGGTTTTGAGTTTCGCACACCATAAGGAGTCGCCGCCATGGCCGAAGAAGTGAACCGCGTCTTTCTGCTGCCCGGGGAATATCTGGTCTCCAAGCAGCCCCACATCATCTCCACCCTCTTGGGTTCCTGCGTGTCCGTGTGCCTGTATCATCCGCAGCACCATTTCGGGGGGATGAACCACTACATGCTGACCAATGGGGCGGCCGGGGAGAGAAGCGGGAAATACGGCGATTACGCCATCAACGTGCTGCTGCAGTTCATGGACCGGGCCTGCGGGTCCCTGGCCGGGGTCGAGGGCATGATCTTCGGCGGGGCCAACGTGGTGGGCACCATCGGCTCGGGCGTGCAGATCGGCGAGCGCAACGTGGCCCTGGCCCGGGAGACGCTGAGAAAGCACGGCATCCGGGTGACCCGGGAGCAGGTGGGCGGCACGGCCGGCTTGAAACTGCAATATCAGAACTGGGACAACAAGATCCAGGTCGTGCCCATGAGTTCCAGCCACATGGCCGGCTCCCTCATCGCCAAAGAGGAGACCGGCCGCTTCGGCGCCCCCGCCGCCCAGCCGGCCAGGCCGGCTTTCGGCGCCGGAGCCCCGGCGGCCAAACCGGCTTTCGGGGCCCCGGCCAAACCGGCCGCCCCCGGTGCGGCCCTCCAGAAACCGGCCGCCGCCCCGGCCGCCGGCGTCGGGCGCGGCAAGATCAAGGTGCTCATCGTCGACGACTCGGCCATCGTCCGCAACCTCCTGAGCAAGGCCATGGCCGACGAGCCGGACCTGGTGGTGATCGGCCAGGCCAAGGACGCCTTCGAGGCCCGGGAGATGCTCCTGGAGCTGGGGCCGGACGTCATCACCCTGGACATCATCATGCCCAAGATGGACGGGGTGACTTTTCTGAAAAAGCTCATGGTCTACCATCCCGTCCCGGTCATCATCTGCTCGACCATCGCCAAGAGCGGCAGCCAGGCCGAATACCGCAGCGACCAGATCGGGGCGGTGGACGTCATCGACAAGGAAAGCCTCAACCTTTACAGCGGCCTGGATACGGTCAAAAAAATCCTCCTCCCCAAGATCCGGACCGCGGCCCGGACCGTGGTGCGCAAAAAAACCAAGGAAGAGGTGGCCGGCATCTGAGCCCCGCAAGGGGCGACCGGGGCGGGCGGCCTTATACACGGTTCTTTTGGTACGCCGGCCAATCAAGGAGTCCCGGGCGGGTATTGTTCCGGAGAGAGCCATATTTTCCCGGCCCGTGTCGAAGCGATAGCTTCGCCGTTGCCGGAAAAATACGCGCGAACGGAGAACCAATACCCACCCGGGACTTCGTCGGTCGGTAATAATGCTCTCGCCCTGCCCAGGGCCGTCGCCTTCGCCCATAGTTTCCTGCTGACGCGGCCGGGGTCCACGCGTCCGCCCATCGAAACCGTACCGACCCCAGGGGCTCCGGCCGCCGCGGCTGCTGAATGCGGCCGGCCCCGGTAGAGAACCGGCCCTTCGGGCCGGGGTTGCCACGCGCCGCCGGAAGATCCGTGTCCGATCACCCTTCGTCTCGGCCGCCGAGGCCCGCCCTCCAAAAAAATTCGACGCCCGCCCGGGTTCGACGTTTCAATCTGTTCGTCGCCCTGGGGGTCGGGTTCGCCACCCTGGCTTACGCGCTTTTCAAATGGGCCAACTTTCAGTTCGGCCGTCCCCTGGATCTCGAAGCCATCATTTTCACTCTGATGCTGCCCAAGGGGGGCGCCGGGCGGGACGTCCTGTTCAGCTTCCTGGCGCTCGCGGCCTTGGCCCTGCCCCTGTCGGCCGCGCTGGCCTGGGGCTGGTATCGTCTCCTGGCCAGGCTGTCCCGGCCGACCGGGGAGCGGAAGGCGTTCATATCCCGGCCGGCCGGCTTCGCCTATCTCTTCCTGGTCGTCGTTGGCCTGTTTCATTTGGGCGGGGCCTTTTATTACCTGGAGCACCGCAAGCAGGTCTTTTCCTTCTTTCTCAAGCCCCGGGCCGCGACCACGCTCTATGACGAATACTACCGGAGCGTCGACCCCGACCAGGTCACTTTCGCCGCCCGGCGCAACGTGATCCTCCTGATGCTGGAATCGGCGGAGGACACCTACAACCAGGAGAAAGTGTTCGGGGAAAAGCTCATGCCCGGCCTGGACCGGCTGCGGCGGGAGAACCTCTCCTTCCATGGGATGGAGGAGACCCGGGGGGCCACCCTGACCGTCGGAGGGCTGGCCGCCTACACCTTCGGCCTGCCGCTGGCTTTTTCCCAGGCCGCCGTCCTCAATCAGGTCTATGGCGAATCCATGGACCGCTTCATGCCCGGGGCCCGATCGATCCTGACCATCTTCGAGCGGCACGGCTACGACATCGAATTCATGCTGGGCTCCGACCAGGCTTTCGCCGGGCAGGACAAGCTCTTCACCACCCACTGCGCGGCGAAGATCTACGGTTACCAGTATTTCGACCGGTTGCGTAAAAAGGGCGAGCTTCAGTTCGAACGGTCGAACTGGGGCATGCCCGATGTCGCGCTCTATGACCAGGTGAAAACGCACCTGTCGGCCCGCCGGAGCGACCGGCCGTTTTTCCTGGTGGTTCAGACCATCGACACCCACGCGGTCAAGGGGCACGGCAACGGGCTGCGGCCGCGCAAATGGGGCGACCTGCGCGATCGTTTCGTGGAAGCCGACCTGATGGCTTCCGACTTCGTGGCCTGGGCCCAAAAGCAGCCCTTCGCCCCCGACACCACCATCATCGTGCTGGGGGACCACCTGCTGCCGCTCGACGAGATCGGCCCCCTGAACCTGCCGGACCGGGCCGGCAGGGAGATCTACAACGTCTTCATCAACCCGGTGCCCCCGCCGCCGGCTGACCGGCCCCGCCATTTCGCCAGCTTCGACCTGGCCCCGACCATCCTGGAAAGCGCCGGGGCCCGGCTGCCCGAAGGCCGCCTGGGGCTGGGCGTCTCCCTGTTCAAACCGGACCGCCAAACCCTGTTCGAACTCAAGGGCCGGACCTGGTATGACGAAGAGGTCAGAAAAAAATCGACCCTTTACGATTCCTTTTTGCTGCCCAAGGCCTTGCCCCTGCCTCAATGACCAATACCATTTGGCTTCCGGATAGGCAACCGCTTGTTGATAAGCGGGGTGATGAATCGCGGCGGTCTCGGCGTCCGCCGGGGCGCTGCCCCGGACCCCGCCAGGGGAGGGTGCTGCGCGCACCCTACCCTGGACCCACCCGCGCCGGGGGCTGTCGCCCCCTGGACCCCCTTGGAATCGTCAGTGAAGCCGCAATGACCCGTAAGCAGCGCCAGAACTCGCCTGAACGGCTCAAACACCTGGCGCTGCGGCGACATTTGAGTCAGGCCGCGACGGCCAAAGATATCGACGGGAAGAATTTGGCGTTATCAGTCCACACCCTCACCGCGCCGCCGGGTGTTTGAGCCGTACAGGCGAGTTCCGGCGGCGCTACGACCAGCTATCTGACCCAACGGTATTG